>DATBDI010000370.1:0-4663 GCA_036270025.1 Candidatus Udaeobacter sp.
TCGCGCGCCTTCGGGAACACGCGAAATTCGCTGGATTCAGTTCGACTCTGTCTACGAATTCCGGCTTTACGATAAGAAACGCTCAAAGCTTCTGGCTAAGCTGGAAGTTACTCGGGACGACTGACAAAGGAGGCTGCAGGAGAATGAAACCAACTGTCCTTCTCAATGACTTTAAAGCGCAGTGGCGATGCATTCGGGAAGACACATTACAGGCCGTCGATCGCGTCGGGCAAAGTGGATGGTTTATCCTTGGCGATGAGGTCGCGCGTTTTGAGCAGCAATTGGCCCCCTATGCAGATAAACAATATGCCATCGGGTGTGCAAGCGGACTGGATGCGATCGAGTTAGGCTTGCGAATCCTCGGATGTCGGGGCAAGCCGGTCATTACTACGCCGCTGAGCGCCTTTGCAACCACACTTGCGATTGTACGCGCCGGCGGCGTTCCTATCTTCATTGATACGGACGAAAGCGGTTTACTCGACTTGAATAAGGTCAAAGCATTTCTCGAGAGTAAGGATGATCAAGAACATTTGCTGCTTCCAGTCCACCTTTTTGGGCACAGCTTAAATCTGCAAATGCTGCGGCATTTACGAGAGCGTTTTCGGCTTCGCGTCCTGGAAGATTGCGCTCAAGCAATTGGAGCAAAAAGCAACGGAAAGAAAATAGGAGCTGCTAGTGACGTAGCCGCGCTGAGCTTTTACCCCACGAAAAACCTCGGGTGCATGGGCGATGGTGGCGCTGTGATCACCGACAGTGAGGAATCCGCGACTCTGGCGCGAGCACTTCGTGACTATGGACAGACAGGTAAATACAGGCACACCTATTTGGGAATGAACAGTCGCCTCGATGAAATCCAGGCGGCAATTTTGACGTACGCACTGTTACCGCGCTTAGCTGACTTTACCAAACGGCGACGAGAAATTGCCGGCT
Source organism: Candidatus Udaeobacter sp. (assembly GCA_036270025.1). Lineage (GTDB taxonomy): Bacteria > Verrucomicrobiota > Verrucomicrobiia > Chthoniobacterales > UBA10450 > Udaeobacter. Next base: position 931 of record DATBDI010000370.1, read on the forward strand.
GTTATCGAAGCCACATTGTATCTGAAGAACTGCAAATCCCACCCGAGCCCCATGGCTCGGATTCGGTTTACCATCTTTTCCCCATTCTAGTACAGGGCGACCGGCAGAACTTCCAGGAACATCTGCGGACGCAAGCCATCCAGAGCGCTGTTCACTACCCGATCCTGATACCAGATCAATCCGCTCTTCGAGGACAGCCGTTCGTTGTGGAGGACGAGCTGACGAATGCGCGCCGGTTTGCGGCCACGGAAGTGTCGCTTCCGATTCATCCGTTCATGTCCGACGACGATGTCGAGCGAGTCGTGGCAGCCTGCAACACCTGGCGGCAGTGATAGACGTGCTATGTACTCGATTGTAATTCCCGTTTACAAAAACGAAGCATCCATTCCGGATCTTCTCCAAACACTGGAGGGAATTGGAAAAAAACTCGGATCTGATCTTGAAGTTGTATTTGTTGTTGACGGAAGCCCCGACCAATCGTTTCAGCGTCTTGCCGCCGAGCTTCCAGCCGTCACCTTTAAGTCAAAGCTTGTCGCATTGTCTCGAAATTTCGGTTCCTTCTCAGCGATTCGCATTGGCCTGCAAAAAGCAACCGGGCCGTACTTCGCAGTGATGGCAGCGGACCTGCAGGAACCACCGGAGTTGATTCTCGCTTTCTTTGACGAGCTTGCCAAACACGAGGCCGATGTAGTCGTCGGCACCCGCGTATCACGGGAGGATCCCTTCTTAAGCAGGATCGGATCGCAGTTGTTCTGGTTCTTCTACCGCAAGCTCGTGCAGCCCGAATTGCCGCCCGGTGGAATCGATGTGTTCGGCTGCAACGCTACGTTTCAGCATGAGTTGCTAAAACTCGAGGAATCGCACAGTTCGCTTGTCGGTCTGATCGTTTGGTTGGGATTCAGGCGAAAGACCATACCGTACCAAAGGTTGCGACGACGGCACGGCAGGAGCGCATGGACCTTTACCAGAAGAATGCGTTATCTGGCAGACTCGTCATTTTCCTTCTCTGATTTGCCCATCAAAGTGCTCCTTTGGCTGGGATCGGCAGGGCTCGTGATATCCGTAATCTTTTCCATCATCCTGGTGTGGTCGCGACTCACCGGCAGGATCCAGGTGCCCGGATATTCGCCGATCGTCTTGACGATTATTTTCTTCGGAAGCATTAATCTGATCTGCCTCGGCATCGTGGGGGCATATGTCTGGCGAGTCTACGAGAATACTAAGAAACGCCCGGGTGCTGTCGTGTTGCGAGAAATGCAGTTCAACTGACCAAGATGAATTATTTCGTCCATCCACAGGGCATCTGCGAAAGTGAATCAATCGGCGCGGGCAGTAAGGTCTGGGCCTTTGCGCATGTTCTGCCGGGGGCCGCCATAGGTAAAGATTGCAACATTTGCGATCACGTGTTCATCGAGAATGACGTCATTGTGGGCGATCACGTAACTGTAAAGTGCGGCGTGCAGCTATGGGACGGTCTGCGCGTTGGTAATGACGTGTTCATCGGACCGAATGTGACTTTCACGAATGATCCGTTTCCAAAGAGCAAGCAGCGGCCTGCCGCGTTTGCAAAAACTACACTTGAGGACGGTTGTTCCATCGGAGCTAATGCGACTATCTTGCCGGGAATTTCGATTGGTCGAAACGCCATGGTTGGAGCCGGTGCCGTCGTTACGCGGTCAGTGCCTCCTAACGCCATAGTGCGCGGTAATCCAGCTCGGATTCATGGCTACGTCACGCACATGTCTGACCCGGCTTATGTGGAGACGCCTGTAAAAGTTGGAGATTCGCCTATTGCTGCTTCGCACGTCCAGGGTGTCACAATTCATCGCCTTCCCGCCTTCGAAGACATCCGCGGAAGATTGGTGGCTGCCGAGATCGCTGAAGCATTGCCATTTAAGCCAGCTCGCTTTTTCCTCGTCCATGCTGTGCCGAGCACGGAAGTGCGGGGAGAACACGCCCATCGCCGTTGTGAGCAGTTCCTTGTCTGTGTCAAAGGAAGCGTGCACGTCCTGGTGGACGACGGCACAACCCGGCAGGAGATCGTCCTCGATCGTCCGGAAATCGGAGTGCACATGAAGCCGCTCGTGTGGGGAACACAATATAAGTACTCAGCCGACGCCGTGCTGTTGGTGTTCGCTTCGCGGCCGTATGATGCCGACGATTACATCCGCGACTATAGCACATGGCTTAAGACGCTAAAGAAACGTAGTTCCGGTGCTAGGGTCTGAACGCACGACATGATCCGGCAGCCTTTGGCCTGATCACCTCGCATAAGGCATAACAGCGGCATGAAGCTCCTCGACGGACCAACAGATTTGTGGCGGTTCTTCCGGCACAGCCCTGTCGCGCAGTCGCTAAGCGTTTACACCCTCATTATCATTGTTCTGATCTGGCCAACCCTGGGCCTCTACATGTGGTCAGGTCACGATCAACTGTTTCCAGTCATTCGCGTATACGAGGTATGCAAGGTATGGCGAGCGCAGGGACCCGGCCACGTGCCCTGGGCCCCGGACTGGGCCTTTGGTTATGGCTACCCCTTTCATACTTTCTACCAGCCATTCGGCTACTACGTAGGCGCTCTGTTTCATTTTTTGCTAGGGCTTGATTATGGACCCGCCACGAAGATGAGCTTCTACACTTCGCTGTACCTGAGCGGCCTTTTTATGTATGCGCTTGTCTATGTAATCGGCAGGCGGGAAGGCTGGCCGCGCTTACACTGGTGGGCTCTCGCCGCCGCTACCGTGTTCGCGCTGAGCCGATATCATTTGACAGATCTCTTCGTCCGCGCGGACCTGGGTGAATCATGGGCGTGGGCTGCGCTCGCAGGTGCATTTTTAGGCGTGGAAATTGCACGAGGACGTTCGCTCTTAGGGTTGCTGCTTATCGCGCTGGCTTACAGTTTTCTGATGCTGAGCCATAACATCACGGCGCTCTACGGCACGATCGCGATCGGTCTTTACACCGTACTTACAACCTTCGACAAACGCTGGCCGTTTACCGTAATGGCTGGCGGAGCGCTGGGTGCTGCGATGGCCTGCTTTTTTTGGCTGCCTGCCATGACACTGCTAAAATTAACGAACGCAGGTCTTTCATCTCGCGCAGCCGCGGGCGTAGCATCAACGGTCTCCTCTCCGGACGTTTTGCATTTGCATGCATTGTACTGGCAACAGTTCTTTACCGAGAGCGTCGGCAGGGAAGGTAGCATCGCCGGACCGAACGATAACATGGGAATCAACTTGGGTATCGCTGTTTTAGTTGGAATTGTCCTTGCAGCTATTGCCTTTTTCCGCCCTGGCCTGACTACCGGCCAACGGTACCGGCTCGGCATCTGCCTCTCGCTGACTGCGCTTATTCTTTTCGTCATGTCGGACAAGATGAACTGGACGCGCGTCCCGCCTTTGCTGTGCTTCATACAGTTTCCCTGGCGCTTGCTGATCTTTGCCGCCTTGTTTGGCTGTCTCGCCACTGTCAAGGCCTCCCCCGTGCTCAACAGATGGGTACATCCGCTCGTATGGGCGCTGATTGCGATTGTGCTGGCCATCCCTACGCTGCCAATACTTCTGACACTCCCGGGCAAGCTCACTGATCACGGTACGACCGAACGCGTTCTGCGGTGGTATGGACGGCAGGAACGACTGAATTGGTACGGCGGCAACGCACCTCAGGAATTCTGGCCGTTAACGGTTAAGCCGCCTCTGACCGATCCGAAATTTCTCTACAACAATCCTCCTCC
>DATBDI010000371.1:0-2433 GCA_036270025.1 Candidatus Udaeobacter sp.
TGATGTGCCCCAGCTCATTGCATTAATCACGCGATAACCCTCGGTGTGCGCCAGGTGTTCGCCTGCGGGATCGGCATGGGCTTCTGGAATAAGCCGTGACATTTCTTCGCAAAGCCGCCGGATTTCGGCATCGTTAGTCCCGGCAGCGACTCGCACGTCAATCGCGCTGATCTTGTCCTGGTTTCCGGTTACCTGCTGCAGTAGCGGCAATGAAAGAATGATCGAACCGTTCTCAACAAAGGCGGCGCCTTCGACAATGCCAACGACAGTGAGTTCCTCTGTCTCGATCTGAACCGTATCGCCCACTTTCTTTTTCAACACGTCCGCGGCGGTGGTGCCGAGAAGCACCGCTCGCTCTATCTGATCCTTTGGCATCCGTCCGGAGACGAGCTTGAGATTTTGCCAGGCGAAACAGCCCCATTCGCGGCCCGACACAATCATTAGCTCGGCGTTCTCGACGCTCATCAGATCAACGAGAATCATACATGTGGCAGCAACACCGGGCAGATGCGCAATGCGATCGCGCGTAGCTGCGGGAAACGGCTTCGGCGTCAGAGAACCGCGCATGTTATGAACAACGATTTCAGTACCACGCGACTTCATACCTGCGGTCCAGCTTGCTACCAGGCCGCGGGACAATCCAATCAATGCCACGACGGCGGCGATACCCACTGCAATTCCCAAAAGGGTCAAACCGGTGCGGATCGGTCGGCGCTTGAGACCGCGCGTGATAATATCGAAAAAAGTCATCTCATTCGTGCCTGGGAAGTTTTGCCGGATCGCCATCGAAAACGACCTGACCGTCCTTCATCTGGATTGCACGCGATGCGCGCGACGCAACGCTCATATCGTGGGTGACGAGGATCAGCGTCATGCGACGGTCGAAGTGGAGAGAGGTGATTAGATCGAGTATGTGTTTCGCGCTTTCGCTATCCAGATTCCCGGTGGGTTCGTCGGCCAGAAGGACCGAAGGAGAATTCGCCAGGCTTCTGGCGATCGCGACGCGCTGGCGCTCCCCGCCGGAAAGTTTGGCGGGAAAATGATTCACTCGCTGTTCGAGTCCGACCGCTTTCAATAAATCGAGAGCGCGCGTTTTTCGCGCGGCGCGCGACTGGTGATTCTCAAACATCGGAATCTGGACATTCTCAATCGCTGTGAAAGTGGGGAGCAGATGAAAGGCTTGAAAGATAAAGCCGATCTCGTGAGCTCGATAGGCCGCAGGGTCGGCCAAATCGAGCAGTGACTTGCCCCGGTAGGACAACGTTCCCGCACTGGGCCGATCGAGTGCGCCGAGCATTTGCAATAAAGTTGTCTTCCCGCTCCCACTCGGGCCAACGATCGCGACAGACTCGCCTTCGCTGATTTGAAAGTCCACGCCTCGCAAAGCGTGCACCTGGCCCTCGTCGTAATCCTTTTTGATCCCCGCTGCCTCAAAGACGAAAGGCAACCTGGCATTTTGGGTGGATTCCGACGGCGTGTTCATGATCAAACAGGAAGCCGCGATAGAAACTGCGGAGCGGGCGGGCGGTTACGTTTGGGACTTAATGCCGGTAAGCCCGTTCGTCACGCGGAGCTTCCATTCATCGGTTTCCTATTTGCGACGAATTCGCGATGCTCACGTAATCGGCTGTCAGCGGAATCGCACCATTGCGCTCCGACGCGAGGATTCGCGAGGCTGCGGATCAGGTCCGGCAACGCCTGTCGATAGCTCATGAATGGAGCCACGTCGTCGGGTCTTTTCGGTATGAGCACGGACGTAAACTGAGGCAGCACGCGATGTGGAAGTCCGGCATTTTGATGATGCACGCCGTGGTAAGGTTCGTGAAGCAACGTGTAAGCAAACAAATGGCCGAGCCAGCTCTTCGGCACAATGCTTCGGGTAGAGCTATTCACGCTATTGCCGGTCAGGCCAACGTGTTCAATATATTTGCGCCAGCTCTGAAGATTTGCCGCTATCAATCCCGGGACTAGATACATCCAGAGGAAATATTTCCACACCCCAAAAAACGCGATTGCAGTCAGAATGGCAGTCCACACAACAACCGCGAGTGCAAGCTCAGCCCAAATTCTCCCTCTCACCTTGCGACTACGGACTAACGAAGGTCGGCGCAGGAAAACGCGCAAGAAGATCAACGGTGAATAGAACAGGCCGACGGTAAGTTCGAGGAGAGCAGCCAAGCGTCTAGCCCAACGGGGCACTTTGGTGACGACTAACGGCCAAAGCTCAGTATCGCGCTCGGTAGCAAGATGCATGTGATGCATTTGATGCACCACCCGATACAGGCTGAACGGCAGGAAACTAAATACGCCGAGGATCACACCATCGAATTCATTCAAACGACGGCTCTTTCGCAACAGACCGTGCGAGGCCTCGTGAAAGCCAATCAACAGTCCGTGCATGAGATGGGCGGCGATCAGGACGAGAGGCAGGGC
>DATBDI010000372.1:0-1804 GCA_036270025.1 Candidatus Udaeobacter sp.
CTCGCGCGCGAATATAGGGACAAACATCAAGTCACAGGCTTTAACCGCGCGCAGCTTGATTTGTCGAATTTGCACGATGTGCGCGAGGCACTGCGTGCGACGGAGTTCGATGTGCTGATCAACGCGGCCGCCTTCACAAACGTCGATCGTTGCGAAACGGAGCGCGATTCGGCCTTTCTGATCAACGGCGAAGCGCCGGGCGTTCTTGCGACGATTTGCCGCAATAAAGGCGCGAAGATGATTCACTTCAGCACCGATTACGTGTTCGATGGTCAGAAACGCGCGGCTTACAATGAAGACGACGAACCGACTCCGATTAGCGCCTACGGCGAATCGAAGCTGGCGGGAGAAAAGAATGTGCTCGCTGCCGACAATGAGCATCTCGTAGTCCGCGTGTCATGGGTGTTTGGCCCGGATCGGCCGAGTTTCGTCGACGCCATGATTAAGCGAGCGCAGGAAAGTGACACTGTGGATGCAATCGCGGATAAATTTTCCACGCCTACGTACACGCTGGACATTGCTGGCACGCTTCCGCGCTTTTTCGCTCGTGATGCTGATTACGCAGGCGTTCTGCATTTCGCGAACTTTGGCGAATGCAGCTGGCAGGAGTATGCACAATGGGCATTGGATTGCTGCCAGCGGATTGGATTGTCGGTAAAGACAAAAACAGTTGGCGGTTCCAAACTGAAGGACATGTCGAGTTGGGTCGCGCGTCGCCCGGCTTATTCTGTACTTTCCACAGCCAAATACGCTCAGCTGACCGGCACGTCATCTCGGGCTTGGCGGGAAGCGGTTGCTGATTATATTACGCGGTTCTATTCCAAAAAATGAAAACATCCATCCTTGCTTTTGCCCTATCCATTATTATCTCCGTTGGCGCGCACGCCGAACTGAAATGGGAGCAGACGACAATCGAGCTGCACCCGGCAGGTGCAGACAAACAGGCGGTCGGCCATTTCAAATATCAGAATCCTGGCAAGACACCGGTGCATTTTAAGTCTGTTCACGCTTCCTGCGGTTGCACCACCGCACAAACCCAGAAGGACGAAGTCCCCCCGGGCGGGAGCGGCGAGATTACCGCCACATTTAACATTGGCGATCGCACCGGCACTCAGGTCAAAACTGTGACCGTGGAGACCGATGAAGCCGCGGACTCGAAAACGGTCCTCACGCTCAGGACCATCATCCCGGAGCAGTTGGAGATCAGCCCGAAGTTTGTTTTCTGGAAGCAGGGCGAGAAGGGAGACCCAAAGACGATCACGATCAAGGCCGGCAAGGAGTTTACTGTGAAGCATCTCAAGGTCACGTCATCGAGTCCCGATTTCCAAACCAAAATTGAGGAAAAAGGCAATGGTGAGTTCCAAGTCGACGTGCTACCACAGGACACAAACAAGATTGTTGCTTCGACGCTAACGATTCAGCCGGAGGATTCGCAAAAGGTATTTTACGCCACTGCGCGCATTACCAATGCGCCGGTGATTCAATAATTGGTGAGATCTTCGCTCCTGGGGCAGGCCGTTATTCTCGCGGCGATCGCGTTCGCTCCGTGCGTCGGTGAGGCGATTTATTTTCGGGACAAAATCTCGTGGCGATCTGCCATTCCACCGTCAGAATCGGTTACTGTCGATCAAGCGCGCGCCTGGGGGGATGCTGCTATTTGGATCGATGCACGGCCCGATGAGGAGTTCGCGAGCGAACACGTTCCGGGAGCGTTCTCGTTAAACGAAGACCGCTGGAACGAATCGTTGCCGCAATTCCTGGCGGTATGGTCGCCGGGAAAAAAAGTCGTTGTGTATTGCAGCAG
>DATBDI010000373.1:0-9563 GCA_036270025.1 Candidatus Udaeobacter sp.
TGTTCGAACAAATCCTGCAGATCGTTCTCGGTGCTCTCAAAAGAGAGATTACCTACGTACATTTTCATTATGTTTTGAATTTGGAAAAACTACCGACCTACAGAGCCGTTCCCGTGAATCGGGTTTCAAACCACCAATGAGCGACGCTCACCTGACGATCTACCGTGCCGTGAAGTTAAACAGAGTAATCCAATAAGCGCGCACTATCGCCCGGATTGCGCGAAACACAAACAATCATTTCAGTTCGGTCCTTGATCGAGGGCGTAAGAGGTCACAGCGATCGACTCCCTGGCTCAGCATAGGTGTGGTCCCGCTGAGAAATGGCAATTGGCTCTGGTAAAAGCTTCATGTGTGGCGGGGGACGGTTCCGACCAATGGTTTGGCGGAATCATCAAAGGGTCTTGGCGCCGTGAGCGCGCGCCACGGCCAGGTGAAGGCGCTCCAAAGGATAAGACGCAACTGCTTGCGATGCGCGCGGCGCCGGGCCGACTCGATCACCTTGCGGCGTTGGTGTTCGAACAACTCCGCCAGCAGTCCGCTTTGCGTAAGGGTCTGGTTTAGTTTTGACATAACGTAGCGCTTTCTGTTTTCCCCTGTCCGACGGACAAATTGTTATATGTCTTACTGCGGCGCGCGTGTCAGGTTACGAATTGTAAAGGTTGCGCGACGAAATGGTGACATGTCATGTCCAATCCTTTTTCGGGTAAAGCGCCTTTCACCTTTGAGAGTTGATCATTCACGTCCGTTGGGGTCGCCCACGATGAGTTTCCAGGTGCCGTCGGACTTGCGACGGAGTAACTCGATGGCCTTGTTGGGTATCGGAACAGTATTTCCAGACTCATCGATCCTCGTACCATCAAAGTCCGTGTTTAATTGAGCGATTTCGCCAACGGTGACAGCTCTGACGACTCGGCTTTGAAATTGCGTTTTCGCCTCGATCATGGCTGCCAGCACTTTGCGGATCGTGTCACGGCCGATCAGGATCTCGCCGGATCGAGCGACGAAGCGGGCGTCGGCTTCGTAAAGCGCCGTGACCGCATCGAGATCCCCGGCGTTAAAGTGCCGCTCGAAAATGCGTGGCCAATCCTCAGGCTTGGCAGGTAACATCGTCGCCGTCGTTAATGACGATGGTTGGCTCTTGTATCCTGAAATACCTGTCGCCGAACCTCCATGCCAGAGTGCGATGCTAAATGAAACCGCGGCCCCCAGCGCCGCCGCAGTTCGCACATGATTCCAAGCTGTCCAATTTTTGACGTAATTCGTCCAAATCTGCCCTGCGTCGGTGCTGCTCGTCGGCTCCACCGCCGCAAGTCCATTATTCAGCGGCACGTTAAAGACCATCGTGACCAGAATCGTACCGGCGAGATAGAGCAGACCGCCAATGAGGAGATAGACTGCGCCCGGTTTTTCCCAGCGAAAGAAGGAGGCCACCGCGAGCACCAGGCAACAAATAGCAGTGCCAAGGAAGGCCGTGAAAAACCATCTATTGATCACGGCCACGTTAATGGATTGCATCGCCGCAATCGCTTGGGCCGGAGAGAGGCGCGCCAACGCCTTCATGACGAAGATCGAAAATGCGAAAAGAATTCCGGCGACGACTGCTGAACCAAGTGCTGATAGGAACGTCAGAAGGAAGATTGGATTTTTCATCCTCGCGTGAAGACGCCTCATTCTCTCCTACATCATCGCATAGGCGCGGGCTAGTTTAGTTGTCATTCACCGCACGGCGAAGAACCTCTGGCGAAATATTGGCGCCCGTGACGACTAGCACGACCTTGCGGCCAGCATAGGCAGCTGCGTCCTGAAGAAACGCGGCGGTTGCAGCTGCGCCGGCAGCCTCGGCCACGATATGCTCGTCGAGCAGAAGGAGGCGGATAGCATCGAGCAACTCGCGTTCCGATACCAGACGCACCTCGTCCACCAGTTGGCGGATCGCGTGCACGTTCGCTTCGAGTGGATGGCGCGTCGCCAACCCATCGGCAATCGTATCGCACGTTTCAGTCACGATCACCCGGCCCTGTTGCCATGATCGCACGTAAGCGGGTGCCTGCTCCGCTTGCACACCCACGATGCGCACCGTTGGATGACGACGCTTCGCCTCAGCAGCAACGCCGCGAATCAGAGCCGTATCACCCATCGGCACAAAAATCGCGTCGGGGCGCGGCACGTCGTCCAGTATTTCACTGGCAATCGTCGCCGCACCGGCGGGAACCAGGGAATCGCCGGAATCATCCAGGAAATAGTGCCCGTGCTCGCGACCAAACATCCTCGCCGCTTCGATAGCTGCCAATTGATCCGCAGCACCCCGCTCCACAATCTTCGCGCCAAGTCCAAGGATGCGCGCACGTTTCACCGGGTTAGGATTTTCTGGGAGAAAGATCGTGGCCGCCAGATTCACGATACGCGCCGCATAAGCAACGGCGGCGCCGTGGTTGCCCGTACTCGCCGCGACGACTCCCGCCAGCGCGCCCCGTTCCGCATTCGTCAGCAGAGCGAAAAGCGCACCGCGCGGCTTGAACGAGCCGGTCGGAAGATCGCTTTCGATCTTCAAATGAACTTCCCCCTTCGAGCGGCGCTCCAGCGATTCGGCGCGCACCAGGCGCGTGGGCCAAAGATATTTTTTCAACAATTCCCGCGCCGTTTCCACTTCCCTCGCACTCGGGACCATCGGATTCATCCTGCAAATTGCTTTCAATCAGCCCTTGCGCCAGCAAACAAATTCACCGGCGCGAAGAACTGTCAGCGCGACATCAAGCCTCGCGTGCGCCGGCCGCCAGTCGAGGCGTAAATATGGCGACCGGTGAAGCAACGGCCGCCCGAGTCAGTCGGTACGCGGCTGCCGAGGCACCGCCCAGGCCCCCCTCGCCGATGAGGCGCAGGATTGTGGCATGGCAGTTCTCCTTCCTTCGTTGGACTTCTAAAACTGTCACAACAAGTGATCAGCGATTGTCCGCTTCATCAGCAGGTTTGACGGCACGGCTGTCGGATCGAGGGCTTTGCGGGCGGCCTCGGCCCCCGCAACCGGGAGATTCGCCGGGTCCAGCAGCCCCAGTTGCACCAAGGCTGACGCCTGGTCCCAGTGGATGTGCTCGTGGTGCATCTTGCCACCCTCAAAGGCGACAATCACCACGACGACCAGCTCCAGCCGCCGCCCCGTCGGCGGCACGCCCGGCAACAGCCAATCCATCGGGATTGAATGTGTGCAGCGGTAAACGAACTCATCCACGATGCGGTCCTGGCCCACAGTTCGGGAAATGGGCACGATCTCCACGTCGGGCGGCTGGCCGGGGATGAAGTAATGTTTGTAATAGTGCTCCAGCTGACGGCGGCCAACTCCGCCGGTCAGTGCCGCCATGTGGTTGACGTAGGGCTCGGCAACCATCGTGTCGCAGGAAGCGCGCGCATCTTTGTCCTGGAACTCGGCCTTCAGGTGCTCTTCCCACAAGGCGACCATCGCCCGCTGCTCGGGCGTCAGGTTATCCAAATCGAGAGAATACATCGGGCCGTGCTGGAACCGCCATTCCAACCCTGCAATGACTTTTCTTATTTTCCACTGCGGTAGGTCAAATTCAAATCTGCCGGGAATGTCACTCTTCCCGGTACGCAACCCTGGCGCGTGAGCCGCTGGAGTAATCACCTGGCCGCGACCTGGCATTCGATGCCGTCTGGATCATCGAGATAGACGCGACCGCCGCGCGGCGTGGGTAAAGGGCTTTAAGGCTCCCCCTCGGTCCGTATTGGCTTCCGGGAAATGAGCCACCTCGACAATCCGAGTAAGCTGATCAAAAACCAAAACACCTCGACCAGGAACGCTGAAAAGTTGAACTTAAAGAGCAGGGAAAGAATTATCAGCAGTGCGCCCACGGCATTGAGCAGCGAATAGGTCGGGGATGAGCTCGGGAGTTTATCGAGTTGCAGGAACAAATAGGCGACTACGATGAGCAGAACGCCGATAAAGCCCGCCAAATCAAACCAGGTCACATTTGCCGCCATAGCCACCTTTAGTTCGCGCCCATTCAAACACCTGGTCGCTGACAACTTGGAGCTTACGCTATCGCAATTCGCGCGCGACTTGTAAACAACTCAGTGACCTCTGTCATGTGGCGTCGTCGCCCTGTGAGTAGGCGCGGGCGGCGCGCAGTTGCACAAGGCCGGGTCGATCTTCATCCGTGGTGCTTGGCTCGTCGTGCCAGATCCACCACTCGTACGTCGGAGTCTGCGGGTAGCCTTCCGGCGAGTTCTCCCACTCCTCCTGACGCCCGAGCGCAGTAATGTCGAGGTAGTTCCAGGTGTTTCCCATCTGCTCGTCGCCGCGATTGTTGATGAAGTAGGTGCGGAACATATTGTCGCCATCGCGAATGAACGCGTTCGTGCCGTGCCACTCGTCCACGCCGAAGTCGTTGTCGAAGTCGTCCGTGATGGTGTACCAAGGCATGTCCCAGCCCATACGCGCTTTCACGCGCGCGATGTCCTTCTGCGGCGCGCGAGAGGCGAATGCGAGTGTGGTGTCGCGAGCGTTCAGATGAGCGACGTGGGCCACCTGGTCGGCCACCATGGAGCAGCCGACGCAGGCGTGCTCGGGCCACCCCTTCACGCCGGGTTCGAAGAAGGCGCGGTAAAGGATCAGCTGGCGGCGGCCCTCGAACAGATCGAGCAGACTCGCTTTGCCTTTGGGTCCCTCGAACTCGTACTTCTTCTCCACGGCCAGCCACGGCATCTTCCGACGCTCGGCCGCCAAGGTGTCACGGGCACGAGTCAAAGCCTTCTCCTTCACGAGCAGTTGCTGACGCGCAGCTTCCCACTCCTGCGCTGACACGACTGGCGGTGTCTTCATTGTTTTCTTCCTTTTTGCTTTGGCCATATGAACTCTCCTTTAGGTTTGGGTTGTTAGTTTCAATCTTTTGCTTCTTCAATTACCGACAGAATGTTTCCGGTACTTACCGTCGAGAATATGTTGCAATGTTTGCTAGAAAGAAAAAATGAAACCGCCAATGGACGCTAATAAACACGAATTGATTCTACAGAAAGAGGTTTACACGGTCGTTGGCTGCGCGATTGAAGTTCTGAACGTTCGGGGCCACGGGCTGCACGAGAAAGTTTATGAGAATTGTCTTTGCGTGGAGTTTCGCTTGCGCGGGATTCCTTACACGCAACAGGAACGGCATCGCGTGTTGTATAAGGGTGAGCTGGTCGGAGAGTATGTTCCGGATTTGGTAGTGCAGCGGAAGCTGATCGTCGACACGAAGACGATTGACCGGATCACGGATCATGAACGCGGGCAGATGCTCAACTATCTCCGAATCACCGCGCTTCCTGTCGGAGTCATCCTCAATTTCAAACACGCGCGGCTCGAATGGGAGCGACTCGTGTTGACTAACGAACGGCCAGTTGGCGCGGATGAACACGAATCCCGGACGGCGGATTTTCTGCGCGCACCAAACCGATAAGGATCGCGACAATTCAAAGGGGCGGGTATCGCGGCTATGGCATTCCGTTCGTGCCTGATTCGCGTTCATTCGTGTATATTCGCGGTTGATTCTGTGTGTGGCATCACGGCGTTCCGGTTTGTTCAATTACCGACAGAATGTTTCCCGCCGGGTCCTTGAACCAGGCAATGGTCGGACCATTTCCGCGCATGATCCCCTTCTTGTCCGTCTTGATCTCGGGCAGATCATAGTTCTCGAAGCGCACACCTCGCTTCGTCAGTTCGTCGACCGCAAGATCGACATCTTTTACCGGAAAATTCAAAACCGTGAATGTCGCAGGCACATGGTTGGGCTTCGGATAAATCAGGACGTTATGCCCGCCGGCAAGTCGCAACGTAAGCAGGCCGTGAGATTCGGTAACGTCCAAGCCGAGTGTCTCGGAATAGAACTTTTTCGCCGTTTGAATGTCTCCCGCCGAAAAGCCGCTGAATGCTTTGCTGTCTTTTAACATATTGCCCTCCTAATTTTGCGTTCGCTCTTCAATAAAGCGACGAACGACCACACGCTTTTTGGACAGTTATTTTGCCGCTGCTGCTTACCCCACGCGACTGCACGCTTTGCTAATTCTTCGATCGGCCTTTTCTCGGGAAGCGCAACCCCTGGCCCGCGACATACACGATCAGAATCAGGGTCCACGCTGTGATCAGAGCCACGTCGCCTAACGAGAGTCCTCGCAGCGAACCCAGGCCAAGCGAAATCAAATTGAGAGCAATCGCACAGTTCATGCTCCGACCCTCGGGTTGCGAATGTGTCGTCTGCCAAAAAGAACGAGCGCGGTAACACACACGACAACGAGCAACCCTCGCAGACTCACGGCTGCCGCAACAGAAATACTGATTCCGGTTGCCATCATCAGATAAGCGGCCAGACACACCGGACACTTCGGCAGCAGCGCCAGAATTGCGCCGGGCACAACCCAACCCGCTATCTCGCCGCTTCGCCGCGCGATTTTGCAGCAGCCATGAGCTCTCACGTGTTTTTCCGGTGTCATTATGTGCGTGTTCATAGTTGCCTCCTCGTCGTTGATTCCATTCCGTTCTTCATGAGTACGACGAACGAGCGGGCGTATTCGGGACATATGTTTCGCGGCCAAACGAACCGGAGGATAGCACGTCCAGGGGACGCGGGATCAAGGAAGATGTTCCGAAGTAAAGGAGCGAGGGAGCGCTTTAGTTAGCCCTCAAGCTCCCCCTCTTCGAGATAAATCTCCGCAACTGCTTCGACTTGCAGGTCGAAGAATTGGTGTGCTCCAGCAGCGTGGCTCCGTCCAGCAAGTGTCTCCCCAGGCTTGATGCGTTCGGATGCCCGATTCGGTCGTCCCTTGAAGGTGACGCCTACGCCCCGAAGTGTTTCAGACTGGGTGAACTGGTGTGTCTCTTCCGCACTGAACTCGTGACCAGTGACGTTGATCGACACGACGTGGTCAAAATCCGGTGGCGCAGTAATCCGATGAACCAAGAATTTCTCCTGGCCTTTCCCAAACAGCAAGTATCCAAGCTCGGAGCCTTTAGTGCTGGCAGCGCCTATCTCTTGAAAGTAAAGCACGTCCGTGACATGAACCTTGACGTGTTTGGAAATGCTCTCGCCGCCCCTCTCAAAATGGGACCTAAACAGGGTTCCGCCGAAAGAGGTCCGCGCCGGCTTGCCAGGATGACGTGAGATCAGGTCAGTGATATGAAACTCTTTGGGCTTGAACGTGTACATGCCATTGCGACCAAAGTGAGCACGAAAGTCACGCAGACGCCCGACCGCTTCATCGTTGAGGGTCACCTCCAGGATAACTTGGAAATTATGAGGTGGCATGAACATGGGTAGGTGAGAGAGGTAAAGTGTTTCCTCACCGAAAAGCAACATGCCGTGGGTTCCGAAGGTGGTATCAGGATCGGGATGGTCGTGGCTGACCTTCGGCATGTGCATACCTGACATCTCGGGCATTTTAGGCATCAGGGCACCTGCTTATTGATAGGAATTTGCTTTGTCACGTCGAACCGGAGCGTAGCCGTCTCAGTGGCGCGGGGTCAAGGGAAAAAAATGATTGATTGCGTTTGCGTGATGTTGATCCTTGCCGTGTTTCACAACTGTTGTAGCCACCGGCCTGTGGCCGGTCCACAGTGTCCATGCTTTTCACACCAGGGATACGGCCCACAGGGCCGTGGCTACAGCAATCTCCGTCACTGATCTGCCCGCCCGCTTCGCGAAAGGATCCCTCACTTACGGCGCGGCCGCCGAGTTGAAGTTCGCGGCTGCATTTGTCGATCAAAAAGATCAGCGCAAGCCCATTGGTCTCGTGATCAGCGACCAGAAACTTCCGGTGGAAAAATGGGAAAGCGAAGGTTTGCTACTTCTTCCTGCTAACTTCCCTGGCGCGCGAATCGTCACGCCGAAGTTCAAACCGTAGGCGGAAGCTCGTGTGAAGGACGCTGCTTTCTGTGCTCTGTTGATGCTTTCTTACGACCGCACCCAGCCGGTCTGGCGATCGTACGTTCCGGTGCGATCGACATCTTCTATTGACTCTGTTCACCGTCAGCATAATGCAGCCGAAACAGCTGCGGCTTATCGCCAAGTGTGACGATTAACAACTCCGAGTAATCCGCATCAGGAATGTTGATCGAGCCATTGATTCCAAGCGCTTTGACAATGTTCGGAATTGTGTCGCCATGTCCAACAACCAGTGCGTTGCCGGTTAGCTGATCCAATCTCGCGACAAGCGCCGCCGTGTCTTTCGCTGCGACGACAGTTGGCGTCACGTGAGTTGATGTTGCCGTCGGCGCCGCGGTTTCCTGAGTGCGCTTGAATTCGCTGGTGAAGATTGCGGTGATGCCTGAGTCCTTCAAAATCCGTGCAAGCGCCTCAGCCCGCGCACGACCAGCCGAAGATAAATCCGGATCATTACCACCGTCGGCAGCTTTCTCAGCGTGACGAACAATTACCACAACCGGCTGTGCCCAGGCGTTTGATACGAATACGAAAACCAATAAGAACAGCGCGAGAACCTTCATGCGAAAAAGCTACGGCAAAAATCATTCCGATGCGATTGAAGTTCGCAGCCGCGGACAGCCGTAACAAAGAGGTTAGTGCGTTCCTGTCACGTCCAGTAGCCGATCTCCATCGCTTTGGATTTCAGCTCTATCTTAAGCCAGTGATCGTTATCATCGAGATAGCTCCAGGGCGTTTTCCCTTGCGCGAGCGTCTCACGAACGTACGACCGGTAGCGATAATGCTGGTACACCGACATGACATAGGTCGCATATGCGATTGAAAGTTTTTTGTGCCCACGAACGATGACCAGATTTTCGTCATTTTTCTCACTGGCGGACGTAGAGAAATTGTGGCTTCCAGTCACCACCACCGGGGTCTTGGACAGTGGATCGATCACAAGCACTTTCGAATGCACAATTGCATGTCCTATTTGTGAGAGAAAAGTCTTACGCGTGACTTCTGCGATCCACGGTCCGAGATCTACCTCGACAGACTGCGGTTGAACCACCGTGTAATGATCGGGTTTGAACTGTTGGTCACTACTCACCAGGTTGATCGCCAAAACGTTTTTGTCGCTGTCCGCCTGGCTAGTGCCGAGTGTGCTCACCACGCCGCGCACATACATCTTTTTCTCATTCGCACGCTGACCCGCCAGCGTGTGCAAACCCGCTTTACCCGGGGTAAACATGAGAAACAGAATTGAATCTTGTGCCGAGGCAATAAGGTCGCGCAGAGCCTTCATATCACGGCCGTCGGAGGTGCGTGTAAACCAGATCTCGACCTTTGCTCCGCCAATGGTGAAAGAATGGGATTTATCGTTCCCGGCCACCAGCACGTCGGGAAAACCAGCGGGATCGAGCTTTGGCGGCGAGGCGTTTTCCAACTCGTCCCAGTGGTTACGATAGAGTTGAGCAACCTCGTTATCACTGATGAGCAAACCGTTATTAACCTGCGTGCACAATCCGGTCGTGCTCCAGTTGGTGCTGCCGGTCCACACCGCTCGCGGTCCCTTGTTGTTCGATAAAACCACAAACTTATTGTGACCGAGACCTTTGGATTTCAACATTCGGTTAATGGTTATGATTCCCGCGTCGTTCA
>DATBDI010000374.1:0-2993 GCA_036270025.1 Candidatus Udaeobacter sp.
CTTCGTGAGGAGGGATTTCCCCCAGGCTCCTGCAAATTTCTGTCTTGAGGCGTGCGTGCAAAGCTCTGACGCGAGTGCGCGTCACGTCGGCGAGATCCTCGGAGCTCACCAGCGTCTGACTGCGGAAACCCGGAAACATCAAGCTCATCAGCTCGGCGCAGGCCGCTTCGATGGCAAGACGGGAAGGTAATGTGGCAGCGGCTGCTAGATAATTTATGCCACCGGTTTCGCCGTAAGTCTGAAGCAGTTCCTCAACCGCGTCGCGGTCCGCAGAATCCATCGAGGAAATATGCGCCCGCTTCTTGCTGAGCGAAAGGGGAACTGTGGCCTGAGAGAAGCCGTTAAAACGGCTTGTGACCATCTCTCGGTTAGTCCCCCGGCTTGAAAGCCGGTGTTTATGAAACCACGTCGGCTACGCCCCGCGCGCGCTGAGCCATTGCAGGGCAAAACGCGCGACTTCGCGGGAATTTTTAAGATCGAGCTTGTCCTTGATATGTGCCCGGTGGGTTTCCACCGTCTTGGGGCTGAGATGCAACAGTTTGGCAATCTGGCGCACTTCGTGGCCTTTGCCGATTAGTTCCAGGATTTCAAGCTCGCGATCGCTAAGTCTCTCAACCGCGTCCTCTTCGCCTTCGGCCTGGCGGTGGGCGAATTTTGTGATCACCTGCGCGGCCATGGCCGGGCTGAGATAAGGCCGTCCCTCAAAGACTTCCCGGATTGCCTGAATCACATTCGCCATGGCTTCATGTTTCATGACGTAGCCGTCGGCTCCGGCGCGCAGCGCGCGCAACGCATAAAGCGATTCGTCATGCATCGAGAGCACCAGAATCGGCAGTTTCGAGAATTCTGCGCGAATGTTTTTGATTAACTCAATGCCGTTGGCACCGGGCAAACTCAGATCGACAATGACAAGCTCGGGATTCAGGCTGCGGATCACTTCCATCGCTTCGGCGGCGTTGCCGGCCTCGCCGCAGACCGCAAAGCTGTCGTCGGACTGAATCAGTTCTTCGAGACCCTTTCGAAACAGCGGGTGATCGTCGACAATTACGATGCGCTTCGCCTCCGGCGAATCGCATTTTGGATTCTGGTTGCTGGATCTGGGGTGTTTCATTTAGCTCGACGGCGTCCTGGTTGGAATGGCAAGGCTTTCAAAATCAATCCTGGCTGCTGCGGATCTGTGCATGACGCATCATTTCAAGTCCCCGTGGATCGTCCCGTTAACGATACGCCACCAAGTGGGTGATCAGATGCAGAAATTTTACACCAATGCGGCTAATGCTTTCCTGACTTTCGCCGGGAAAGCCTTTTTCCCACCGTCTTTACCGTTGCTGGCTCCTTCTGGAGGGAGTGTGCCGTCCGGCAAATAACACGAAACACAGGTGCCGCCGGGTATCGCGGAGTGGATCTCCAAACGACCGCCAATCGATTTAGCCCGGTAATTCATGATGTGGTAGCCGAGGCCATGCTTCAGTTTTGACTTGTCCGGGAATCCGACGCCGTCATCGGTTACGCGCATCACCATTCCCTGCCGTGCTCGCTCCAGTTTAATCACAATTTGGCGCGCTTGAGCATGCTTGTTGGCATTGATGACTGCTTCACGCGCAATGCGATAGAGATGTGCTGCTATCACGTTATTCTCGATGTGAAATGACGGTCGAACTTGCAGCCGGCAGGGTGTCCTCCAAATCTCCCGGTCAACCAGATCTTGCAATGCAGTGACCAGCCCGGCCGCGTCGACGTCCACCCGGTGTAGGGCGCGGGAAAGCTCGCGTGTATCGGTCGCGGCATCGTTCACCAGCTCTGCAATCTTTTCGATATCATTGGCATCGATAACACGATGGTTCTTTAGCCGCAGCCCGACCGAGCGTGCCATGAAGGCGACCGCAGTCAGGTGCTGGCAAAGTCCATCGTGCAACTCCTGACCCAAACGCTGTTGCTCACGGTCGGAGACCGAGAGGATTTCTCCTTCCAATCCCTTGCGTCGCTCGATCTCGCCCTTCAATTCGGCATTTGTCGAGCGCAACGCTTTTGTGCGCTCTCGCACAAGCTTTTCCAACGATTCTTTCGACTTTTGCAGTGCTTCTTCCGCTTGCTTGCGTTGTATGAACTGCCCAATCTGACTGCCAATGGTGGCAAACATTTTCAGGAGGTCTTCGTCGGGCTTGCGGATTTCGGCACTGAAGAATTCCATTACGCCGAGGAGGTGCTGTGCAGAAGAAATCGGAAATGCGAACGCCCCATAAAGACCTTCTTTGGCCGCAACCGATGCCCGGGGAAAATTATGGTCCTTCGTAATGTCAGAGACCCAAGCCGCTTTCAGCTTGCTCCAGACGCGTCCGGGCAAGCCGATTCCCGAAGCAAGCCTGAGTTTCATCGACGCCGGTTTGAACTTGGGGAAGCTACGGCCGCATGATTCCCACACGTTGAGACAACGTAACATACTCCCATCGCGAGCGGGCATCCAGAAAGCGCCCACTTCCCACCCGAGAATTTCACAGGCGGCTTGGAGAATTCTCGGCACCGCGTGGGTGAGAGCCGGAGATTCTGAAAGGATTCTCGCTACTGCCAGATTGACAGCCGTTTGTTGTTCGGAGCGCTTTCGATCGGTGATCTCGGTATTTGTTTCAAGGATCGAAGCCGGTTGGCCTTTTACACCACGATCGAGCGACCAACGGCTAATGAGGACGACTTTCGTTCCGTCCTTTCGGGTATGAATCAATTCACCCGACCAATGATTATCGCGCTCCAATTGTTTTCGAATTTTCCCTAACTTTTCCGGATGCGCCGTCTGTAGCAGCTCGTGCGTAATTCTTCCGAGCGCTTCTTTGGCCGAGAAGCCGTACATTTCCTCCGCGCCGCGGTTCCAATAAACGATCCGGTCTTGATGATCGCGCACGATGATTGCGTCGTTGGTCAAATCGAGGAGCCGCGCCTGTTCGGCCAGGCGTCGCGTCGTTTGTTTTTGTTCGGTGACATCGCGAGCGATTTTCGAA
>DATBDI010000375.1:0-23013 GCA_036270025.1 Candidatus Udaeobacter sp.
TCACGATCTTGTCGTAATCGCGATAGCTCATTTTGATCGCCTCGGTGTGCGAGCCGGCTTCAAATACGATGTACTCCTGCTCGGCCAGGTCCTTGTCGATGAATGTGGCCAAGTCGTACAGATTTCCAAACGGCGGCATTGCGCCGATTGCGCAGTCGGCGAAGAGAGACTTGAATTCGTCTTCTCGGGCAAGCGAGACCGGTTTGCCAATCGCTTTCTCGGCTTTCTCGAGATCGATTTGGTGATCAGCGGAAAGGACCATCATCAAAAATTGATTTCCAGATTTAACGAGTACGACCTTGGCATGATGGCGCCCTTTGACGTGCTCGGCTTGCGCGATGCGTTGCGCAGTGACTGCCTCGGCGTGTCGCAGGATTTCGTAATTGGCCTTGTTTTCCTTCAGGCAATCGATCAGGCGCTTTGATATTTCCATGGCCGCCTCCGAGAAAGAGTATCACTTTCTCGCGCTATCTCTACTTCCCGCGCTGTGGAGCACTACTTGTAGGGGAAGCTGTCAGCTTCCCCTACACGGTTGGATTCGCGACGGCCGCAAGCGCAAACGCAGCCAGATGTAATTTCGCCTCGCAAATCAGGCAAACACCGCCGCGAAACTCACGGCGCAGCAATGTCCGCGAAACCGATGACATCTGATCTGTTCCGCCTGAGCGCGGTCGCGATGAACGGGTTGCGCTTTTCGCCTCCAGGCCTTGCGAGAGTGGGAATGCAGCCGCAGAGTGACTGGTTGAGGGAGGAGTTTCACATAAAACAGGAGACGCTAATATGAAAAACGCTTCGTTACTTGTAATCACATTATTATCTGCGGCTTTCATAGTGCGCGCCCAAACGCCAACAGAAAAACCGCCGACTCCTTTGAAGGCGGTTGCAGTGCTTCATCCAACTGCTGGCAGTAAAGTGGGCGGCACGGTTACGTTTACCGAAGTCGCTGACGGCGTGCAGGTCCATGCAGATCTAACCGGACTCGGTCCTGGCAATCACGGGTTCCACGTTCATGAGTTTGGCGATTGTAGCGCGCCCGATGCGATGTCCGCTGGCGGTCATTTTAATCCCACGAATGAACCGCACGCTGGACCTGATGACGCAGCGCGGCACGTGGGCGATATGGGCAACGTGGACGCAGACGCTTCCGGCAAAGCGACACTGGAGTATGTGGACCACGACATGTCGCTGGCGAAAGACAACAAATCGGTCATCGGACGCTCCGTAATTGTCCATGTGAAACGAGACGATTTAAAAACGCAGCCGACCGGTGACGCCGGCGCGCGCGTTGCCTGTGGCGTCATCGGGGTAGCGAAAAGTCCGTGAGGCAACTCTGGCGCTGAGTGTTGAAAAACTTCATGGCGGCGCAAGCACTAAACGCTTCCTTGTCGCCTATCCCCTGGCGTGCAGGGGAGAGGATGAAGGTGAGGGGGTTGCTCCTCTCCCTTATCAAGGGCGGGTGCCCCGCGTCGCGTTCAGCGCGTATTATTTGTGCGAGCGCTACGGCAGAATTAACCAACATTACCGACGGAATCCTTTTTAGAATCTCTTTGCTCGACAGACCCGATTCGATTTGATCAATTAGAAAAAACCACCGCCCACACCCCGCTTATGCCACGCATATCTAAAATTGAATTGTCGCCCGATAACGGCTGCGTCATCGACATGAAATGGGCCCTCGGGCCGTTGAGCTATCACGCTTCAGCTGCCGGGAAGGTCACCCTGGAGCCGAACAAGGAAATCGTTCGACTGCCTGAGCTGGTTCTTTACGACCATGTTGGCTTTAAGGGCTCCTACGCCCGCACCAATTTGAGTTTCCATTACGTGGGCGATTACTGGAACGACCGGATGAGCTGCGTCATCGTGGAGAGCGGCGTCTGGCGATTCTATCGCGACGAATATTACAAGGGCCCATCATGGGACCTTGGTCCCGGTTACTACGAAAGCTTCTTCGCTGAAAAAGGGCCTGACGACGTCGTGAGCTCTTTTCAGTGCATCGCGCTGACGTAGTGCGCATCCGAAGACGAAATTTTTCGTTTAATTCTCGTTAGAGCTATGCGTCTACTACAGCTTGCTCTGGCTTTTTGGTATTGGCTGTGTCGTCGCAGGCGTCGCGGCGGTCGTCTTTTTCCGAAGTGGTACTACGAGTACGGCCATTGGATCGGCGAAGTCGAAGTCGGCTACAAGCTTCCCGGCGCCCTTGGGCGCGATATTGATCCGCATGATCCCATGCAGCCATTTTATATCTTTCTCGTTAGGTGTCCTGCTGTTTCAAAACCAAATCAACCAAGAAAGGACCACATAATGAGCCCCGATACTTCGAACACGCTCTGTCGAACACCTCATCGTTTAGTCATCACTGTTTGTTTAGTATTGACGTCTCTTGGCTGTACGCGCACGGCCGACAAATTCTGTGGGGTAGACCAAGAGACGCTAAAGCGCAATTTGATTCGACTAGTGGAATCTCCAGTTATCAAGGAGGACGATGGGGTTAATGCCACGTCCATCACAATTGATAGCATCGAACCATTGCCTATCAGCGACGGCAAGGCCGAGGTTTCGTTCGTCGTTCGCTGGACGACCGGTGTTGGCGACGCTCGTGCAGACCATTCCGGAAAGTGGCAAGCCAACCTGAAAAAGGCGGAAGATGGATATTGTCACGTGACGGGAGTGGCAGTCCGTTCGGGCGACACTTGGATTAAAGCCATTAATCCCGATTTTGAGATCAAATAGATCAAGTTGACTCAGTCACTCCCGCTCTTTCGGCCTTCGGCTTTCCCATCTATTTCGCATCGATTCCCGCTGGCTCCATTCAGCATGTTTGGTACGACACCCTGCCGTGGCTTATTTCTGTCTCGTTAACCTCGAATCCATGTCGCGGCTTGAGGTCACCTACTCCGATGATTATCTGATCGATAGTTGGAAGCGGTTCCGTCGAGCGGTGTTCGCCGGCGGGCGGAAAAAATCGTCTAGAGCGGTCGAAGGAGTGGAGTTAACCTTTCCGGGCAAATGCAGGATGACGAGAAGACCAAGCCGCGCCTGGAGATCGCGCATGTCTTGTTCATCGATATCGTCGAGTATTCGAAGCTGCTGACTGACGAACAATCAGAAGCGCTTCAGGAGTTGAATCAGATTATCCGTAATACCGAAGCGGTGCGCGAACCAGAAGCAGCAGGGCGGCTGATCATCTTGCCGACCGGCGACGGTATGGCCCTGGGTCTTCACCGGTTCAGTGGAGGGGCCTGCCGAGTGCGCTTTGGAAGTCAGCCGGGCTCTTCGCGCGCAACCGAGCCTGCCGGTAAGGATGGGAATCCACAGTGGACCGGTGCAACACGTCAGGGATGCTAACACGCGCGAAAACGTTTCTGGAGTAGGAATCAATATCGCGCGTCGGGTGATGGATTGCGGCGACGCAGGTCACATTCTGGTGAGCAAACGCTTCGCGGGTGACCTGGCGCAGCATCGTCGTTGGCAGCCTTACCTGCATGAACTAGGCGATGTGAAAGTGAAACACGGAGTTGTTGTTTCGTTAGTCAACCTTTATGCCGAGACGATTGGCAATCCCGCGCCCCCGGCGTGTGTCGCCGGGGTACGACGCGCCGCGCCCGGCGCCACGACGCGCAAAGGACTTTCTCCGGTTCCGCGCGCGATCTTTATCATCGCGGCGTTGCTCCTCACACTTGCCATTGTGTCAGTGATTTTCGCGCCGGCGATCATGCGCTCGGTTGATAAGAACAGAGCGAGGTCAGCACCTCAACCGAGCGCTACTGCGTCACCTTCGTTTACCGATGCCATTCAGAACATGGTCAAACAAAGAATCACAGATGAGTTGCAGAAAGGCCTTTCCGGGAAGAGTAACGCACCTACACCAAGAGTAACCCCCATCCCGAGGAGTCAACCGCCGCCGCCGCCCCCCGTAGTTCGAGGCTTTCGATAATGCGTAGCCAAATTTTCAAAGTGCTGGGGTGGCTTATCTCTTTCTAGTTCGGCGATTCTACGATTCCAGTATGATCGAATGCGTGGCAGACGAGAACCAGGTAATGTAAACGTGCTACGGATAACAAATGAGCGAGAATCACAGACCGACCTTCGAGCCGACAAATAATCAATCCCTTCGCCATGCCCGCGTCCGAAGCGGCCGAACGTAGGCAGACGGAGATGTTATGAGACGCGCGTTAAGGCAGCATCTTAAAGATTATGCCACGAGATAAGGTCTTCGTCTCCTACAGCCGGCGAGACCTGAAATGGTGCGAAGCGGTTCGGCAAATGACTGATCCTCTCGCGCACAGCGGCCTTTTCTTGCTTTGGATTGATCGGCGCGAAATCGAGGCTGGAGACCCCTGGAAAGAGAAGATTCGTCAGGCTCTGGGAACTGCTAGAGTCGGTGTGCTTCTCGTTAGCAAGAACTTCCTTGATTCGAAATTCATTAGAAAAAATGAGCTTCCTGAGTTGCTTAGGTCAGCCAGAGCGAATGAGGCGAAGCTGTGTTGGCTCCTGCTTTCGAAATGCTCCTACGAGCGCGAGGACTTCGCACAAGAATATCAGGCAGCCCACGACCTAGCGCAACCGCTTGATCAGCTCTCGCCTCTCGAGTTGCTGGCGTCACTCGTGCAAATTCGAGAAGCCATTCAAAAGCTCGCGTCGGCGCCGGACTCTCTCGCGCCATGGCACCAGGAGTCCAACAAGGATGCATTTGTCCGCGGAGTGGAAACCGTGGTTAATACCCGCCGCCAAAACCTGCAAGATGCGCAGCCACTGGAATACTTGGCGAAGAGAGGGGTGCAACTGGCCCTTGTGTTCTTTGGCGTTGCCGTCGTTGAATTCGTGCGACATGAATTTGCTCCTGCCCTGTGGGTTGTTCTCATCGCTCTGATCTTAGTTGTGATCGCTCCCGTAATGCGGATCGGCCTGGAAATTCTTGAGGACCAACTGAGTCGAGCGTATCTGCTGCGGTCCGAATTGGCTACTGTGACCGGGGCCGAGCGGGCTGGTCTTGAGAGGACGGCGACAGATATGATCCGCAAGCAATTGAACGTGTCCCTCCAATGATTCCGGACTCCGTTATCCAGCGCTTGGAAGAAGCGGCCCGGGCCGAACAGCGTCTTTATCGTAAGCGAATCTGGCTTGCACTAACCGGAATAGTAACTGGAGGAACTCTCCTTCTGCTGGCCTCCTTTTTCACAATCGGATTGGAGCGCCGTGCAGAAAGAGGGCGTCAGGAGGTTGGGAAACTGGAAAATCGGAAGCGAGAACTGGTCGGCCAGATTAAGGAATTGGAGATTGCCAAAAGCGAAGCGGTGAAAAAGCGAGAGGAAGCCGATAAGGAACTTGGCAACGTGGAGAAACAGCGGAGGGAGAGTGCGGAAGCGTCTGCCGAACGCAGTCCATCCCCGGGCGAATTGACCGCTGCCGAAAGGAAAGAAATCGAAGAGCTGATTGAAAAACTCTACGCGCCGACCCCAACTGCGAGAGGCCGAGCCTATAACGAATTGATGAAGAAGTTTAGATACGAGCCATTCGTCATTGAAGCAGTGATTAATCGTGCGAAGAAGGAGCTTAACAAGCCGCGGCCAGACCGTGACTTGGACGGTCTGTACAATAGTCTGGTGAGTCTGACGGATCTTAGCCGCAAGATAATCCAGGTGCCGTCTCATAAAGATCAAATTGCTGCGTTTGCCAAAGAGGTGGCGATAGAAATGCCCGGCCTGCAGAAGCGCGCAGACATCTTGATCCGGTGGCTTAATACACCGCCCTAGGCCTTGATCCTTGCCTAACCGGGAGCGTGCCTGCTCTATCTTTTTCAAAGCTGTTCTGATTCTGCCATGTTGAGAACTTCACGTGCGCAGCCCCAAGAGAGCGTGAAGCCGGAACCGCCGTGGCCGTAGTCGTGAATAACGATGCGGCCGTCGTCCAGATGATCGCGCTCGAGGCGCACGCCTGATTTGCGGAACGGACGCAGGCCGACGCGCTCGGCCAGGATTTTCGGCCGGTCGATTTTTAGCACGCGGCTGCATTCGGCGACGATTTGATCCGTTGTCGCCGGATCGGCGGCCAGATCACTGCTGACATGGTTTGTTCCGCCGAAAAGACAGTCGTTTGTGCGCGGGATTGCGTACATCAGCGGCGCGTCGTCACACACGATCGCATACGAAAGTTCTTCGATTTTCGACACGACTGCGACTTGACCGCGGTGTGGCTCGAGATCGCAGTCCTGGACGAGTTCGTGCGCGCCAATTCCCGCGCAGTTGATCACCAGGTCGAACTGTTCATCGACGTCTTCGAGCTTTTGGAAATGCGCGTTGGCGGTGATTGATCCGCCGGCTGCGAGGAAACGATCGGCGAGATGGTCCAGGTAGATTGTTGTGTCCGTTAGCGGCACTCGGATGGAATAGCCGCTTGTGAACGGCGAAGCATTGGCAGCCAGAGGTGTCTCGGCTTCGCTCGACACGACAGCATGGGAGCCCGCGACGACAGAAGAAGGAAGTGGACGAGCGCCCAGAGGAATTGCCCATTCGGAGATTTGGATATCGCCGGTACGCGAAAATTGTCGAACCTCGATCATTGAAACGCCGGTGCTGGAGTCGCGGCTCAAATCCATCAGCGTTTCATAAGTGGCCAGTGCCCATGGAATAACCTTTTCAGCTGGCTCGGCATCGTACGGAAACCAAATGGCGCCTGCCGCGCCGGACGTTGTTTGTTGTCCGATTTCTTTCGCCAAAATCGCTGTGCGGAATCCGCACTCGGCAAAGAGTACGCCGCACGTAAGGCCAGACACGCCCGCCCCAATGATTGCGACGTTCATTTCGAAATGGTAGGGACGGATCGCTGAGCCGTCCGCAAAAATTTCTTTGCAGTCACGGCGCGCCCTCTTGGATGAACGTGCGTGCGAAATGCACCAGCAGCGTCTAAGATTGGCGCGATGGTTTCATTGAATCGAGACGCGCTAACGGAAAAAATCCTGGCGGGCGAGCGGATTTCGACGGACGACGCGCTCGAACTGTACCTGTGGCCATTGGAAGAATTGGCTGCGCTTGCCAATGCCAGACGTGATTTGGCAAAGGCGAAAAGTTACGGCGGTCGCGGGCGCGATATCGTCACATACATCGTGGACCGCAATATCAATTACACGAACGTCTGCAACGTTTACTGCAAGTTCTGCGCGTTTTACCGAACTGAGAAAGACGAGGACCACTACGTGCTTTCGTTCGAGCAGATCGACCAGAAGCTCGACGAACTTTCGGCCGTGGGTGGAGTGCAGATTCTGATGCAGGGTGGGCATCATCCGAAATTGCCGTTCCAGTGGTACATCGACCTGTTGCAGCACATCCGCGAAAAATATCCGCACATCAACATTCACGGATTCAGTCCGCCGGAGTTTCAGCACTTCGCGGCGAAGTTCCGCATGCCGCTGCGCAAAGTGATTTCAGAATTCAAAGGAGCAGGCCTCGGATCGATCCCCGGCGGTGGCGGTGAAATTCTGGTCGATCGGGTGCGAGAGAAAATTTCGCCGTTAAAGATCAACACAGATGAGTGGCTGGAAGTGATGCAGGTCGCGCACGAGCTCGGATTGAAATCGAGCGCGACGATGATGTTCGGCCACGTCGAGACTGTAGAAGAGCGCATCGAACATTTGCGGCGGATTCGCGATCAACAGGACCGCAGCGGCGGATTCACAGCGTTCATCTGCTGGACGTTCCAACCGCAACACACCGTGCTGAAGGTCGAACAGCCGACGGGCGTAGCGGAATATTTGCGGACCCAGGCGCTGGCCCGGATTTTTCTCGACAACATCGAGAACGTTCAAAGCTCATGGGTCACGCAAGGCCCCGACATAGGCCAGATCGCGTTGAGATACGGCGCGAACGATTTCGGCTCTGTGATGATGGAAGAGAATGTGGTCAGCAGCGCCGGGACGACGTTTCGCCTCGACGCGGCGCAAATCGAATCCCTAATCCGCGACGCCGGTTACCAGCCGCGCCGTCGAAACAATTGGTACGAACTTTTGAACTGAAATTTTCGACGATGCGCCGTGGACAATCGGCGTATTTCCGTCAAAAATCTCGCCTTGACGATTGAGATCTTCTTCCCGATATAGGCGCCTGTCCTGCGTGGTTACGTTGCGCGGGGCTGCGCTTCTTAACCTATGAAATGTTTCTTTGGATGGATGCGCCCCTCGCCATTTGTAATCTGGGTCGCCTCCATCTGCGCGATGGGCGGTCCCCTAATCGCACGGGCGCAGGCGCCTGGAGCCGCGCAAGCACCTCCGATCATCCGCTCAATCGATGTCGAATACACCGGGCCCGCAACGCTGAGCAAAGAACGCATTCTGGCGCAAATGCGGACACGAGTAGGCCAGCCGTATTCAAATCAAGTCGTCGAAGACGATATCCAGGCGCTTTACAAAACCGGATTCATTCGAAACGTCCGGATCTTTGCTCAACCTGAAGGCAATGGCGTCAAAGTCACCGTCGCCGTGCAGACGCGCGGGATCGTACACGAGATCGAAATCGCAGGAGCCCAGCGGCTCAAACCGCAGCGACTCCGAAAGGAAATTAAGTTAAAACTCAATCAACCTGTCGACGAACAGCAACTGGAAGAAGCGCGCCAAAAGATCATCGAGGTCTATCAGGGACGCGGGTTCACTGATGTCAACGTTCAGTTCCGGGTCGATCCGATCGACGAGAAACGCGGCAGCGTGCGGGTGGTGTATACAGTCACCGAAGGTGTGCGCGGCGCGGTGAGCCAGATCAATTTCGAGGGCAATGCACACTTCAGCGCGAAAGTGTTGCGCAAACAGATGAAGATCCGCGGCAGGACGTTCATCTATTTCGTGGATAAAACCGGACGCTTCGATGAGGTCCAGTTAGAACAGGATCTGGATAAACTGCGCGAGTATTATCAGAACCACGGTTTCATCGACGTCGAGATCAACACGCCGCGCAGAGAACGAACCGCAAAGGGGCCGATGATCATAACAATCCCGATCGTCGAAGGACCACAGTATCACGTTCGCAAGGTGATCATTTCCGGGTACCAAGCCGCTAAGGAGGACAGAATTCGCGCGCTGCTAAAGATGAAGGAGGGCAGCGTCTATTCGCCAAAGCAATTGCGCGACGACGCCAAGGCAGTCGCCGATGCGTACGGCAGCGCCGGTTACGTCGACCTGGTTGTATTGCCGGAAGGCACGCCGGCTGGTCCCGCGTTGATCGATGTGGATTACAAAATTGACGAGGGCGTGCGCTCGTACCTAAACCGAGTCAATATCGTGGGCAACACCCGCACCAAAGACAAGGTGATCCGCCGCGAAGTGCTCGTCGCGCCAGGCGATCTTTTCAACACTGTTCGCGTGGACATCACCAAGAAACGCCTGGATAACCTCGGTTACTTTGCGAAGGTCGAGACATATCCGGAAGAGACCGACATACCCGGCCGCAAGGATCTCACCATTCTCGTGCAGGAAAAACGCACCGGGTCGCTGAGCTTTGGCGGCGGGTTTAGCACGGTCGACCAGTTGGTCGGCTTCGCGGAACTCACCCAGGGTAATTTCGACCTTTTCAACTGGCCTTCCTTTACCGGTGGCGGCCAAAAATTCCGTTTGCGCCTTCAGTACGGCACGCAGCGAAAAGATTTCATCCTGACGCTTAGCGAACCGTACTTTCTCGACCGACGCCTGTCGCTTACCGGTCAGCTTTTTTACAACGAAGCGAATTATCTGAGCGCCGAATACAATCAGCGCAATTATGGTGTTTCATTCGAAATGCGGAAGCCGCTCAACACCTTTATGTACACCACGCTCGGATACATGCTGCAGGACATCGATATCTTTGACGTCTCCGTGTCCGCATCTGAGTTCATTCAATCGCAAAAAGGATCGGCTACCGAGAGCAAGATTTTCAACAGTGTCGTGTTTGATTCGCGCGACAATCCTTTGCTGAGTCGCCGTGGCCAACGCGTCGTTTTCTCGCCTTTTATCGCCGGAGGTTTTCTGGGCGGCGATACGCAGGTCTACGCAATCGACCTCGAGGGATGGCAGTATTTCCATCTGCCCAAGGACCTGATCCTGCTGATCAATGGCGAAATTGCAACGGTGAGTCAATGGGGCAACGGAACTGATGTCCCAATTTTCGAGCGGCTGTACCTTGGCGGCTCAAATAACCTTCGTGGATTCCCGTTCCGCGAGGTGGGGCCTCAGGATGAGAACGGTGAGCCGACTGGCGGCAAATCGATGGCGCGGACTACGGTCGAACTTACCTTTCCCATCATTGAAAAAGCACGCGGCGCGATTTTTTACGATACCGGTTTCGTGAACGGCAGCCAGTGGTCTTTTGGTTTTAATCACATGGCTTCGGATGTCGGCGTGGGAGTGCGCCTCGATCTGCCGATCGGCCCACTACGCCTTGACTACGGCTGGCCATTGCAACGCGACGGATACAACGGCGGAGGCCGTTTCAACTTCAGCGTAGGCTATCAATTTTGAACGAGAATATGTGGTTGCAGTCTAACACGATTCCAATCACCGTATCGTCTGCTTTATGAAGAAAATGCTCTCCATCCAGTTTGCGTTGATTGCAGCCTTGCCAATTGTGGCTTTCGCCCAAGGCTCGCTCAAAATCGGTACGGTCGATATGCAGCGTGCATTTAAGGAATACAACAAGACCAAGGACGCCGAGAACAAGATCAACGACGCCAAGACCGCCGCGAAAAAGGAATACGACGAGCGCGCGGAGGCTTACAAGAAGGCGCTCGATGAAATCAACAACTTGAACAAGCAGCTCGAGTCGCCGGCGTTGAGTCAGGACAAGAAGACGGCAGCAGCAAAGGAGCGCGACGATAAGATTGCCAATATCAAAAACATGGAGCGGGAGATCAGCGACTTCCGTCAAACCCGCGAACGGCAATTGCAGGAACAGCTGATGCGCATGCGTGAAGGAATCGTAAAGGAAATCACCGAGGTCGTGATGGAGAAAGTCAAAGCCAATAACTTCGACCTGGTGTTCGACCGGTCAGGAACCAGCTTGAATGGTGTGCCTGTTTTGATGTTCTCACACGATAACGCCGATTTCACCAACGACATAATCGCGGTCCTCAACAA
This sequence comes from Candidatus Udaeobacter sp., assembly GCA_036270025.1. Classification (GTDB taxonomy): domain Bacteria; phylum Verrucomicrobiota; class Verrucomicrobiia; order Chthoniobacterales; family UBA10450; genus Udaeobacter. The sequence goes on from DATBDI010000375.1 coordinate 11,090, forward strand.
ACCGGGACGCTCCACGGCTTCTGCAGTGAAAACCGGCGCAAGCGCTTCCGCGACGCCGGCAAGAGCTACCAAGCCGTAAGCTGACCTTCGATAATCGAAATACACGCGAGGTAACTCGCGTGTATTTTTGCGTACCGGTGAAACCAGACACGCACGTCGGCGCGATTTGTGAGCGACAGCGCCGCGCGAACATGTTTGTTCAAAGCAAAATTCGATTAGTCGAATGCGCACTCGCCATATTGTTTGGGTTCTGCGCCAGTTGTCTGGCGGCGAATTGGCAATCGACGATAAGCAAGGAGCCGCCGGGAAATTTTCCCGAGTTGCGGCCTCTGCAAGCAACGTATCGATTTGGATGGTCTGGGCTAACCGCAGCTACTGGTGACGTTCGCTTTACCCGGCAGGGAGACAAGTTTGAGTTTGAAGGCACCGGTCGAACCGTTGGCTTCGTTCGTGCCCTATGGAAATTCGATGTGAAGCATCATGCTGTCGCGGACGTGCAGACGGTGCATCCGCTCGAAACACAGCAAACCGAGAACTATCGATCGAAGAAGCTTGTCACTCATCTGTCATTTACCAACAACGGAGTCACCCGGACGAGAACAGAAGGCGAAAGCGCTGCTGCAGGGACGAAGACGCGTGAGTTCAATTTTCCGAACCTGTTCGATCTGCATTCGGCGGCGCTTTACTTGCGCAGCCAGCCGCTCAAAGAACGGAGCGTTTATCGCGTTGTGGTGTATGCGGCAACTAACGCCTATCTGGCCACGATCACTGTTGTCGGGCGGGAAAAGATTTCCGTGCACGCCGGCAGTTACAACGCCATCAAACTTGATTTGCAGTTAAAGCGCGTTGGCAAACATCTCGAATTGGAACCGCACAAGAAATTTCGTCGCGGTAGCATCTGGATATCGGACGATGCGGACCGGATATTGCTTCGGATCGAAGCACAAATTTTTGTCGGCACGATTTTTGCCGACCTACAATCCGTGCATTTCGAGAGTCCGCGGTAGCGACGTGGCGCTGCTCGGTTCGTGCCAGCACAACTAATCAGGAACCCACTCACCACGTACTGGCGGCCCGGGTGGGCGACGCATATGCCTGCGTGATGGACCGTAAAACGGCTGCCGCGGCCCGGGTATCAAGCGAAGCGCTGTCATCGTTTCGAGATCCAGCCGCCCTGTTACCGGAAGTCCGGTTCGGGATTGATAGGCGCGCAGCGAAAATTCCATCTCCGGCCCATAAACGCCATTGATTTTGTCGTGATACAGATCGCGGCGGGCTAGCGCTATTTGAGCCGAGATCACCACATTGCGCTGCACCGTGGGAGGCGCGGCCTCAAATGGCGTGCCGGCAAGTACACCGGATGATGAGGTGCCCGGCGCGACGGGATTTGATGGATAAACTTGCTGGTCTTGCGGTGCATTTTCGGACGGTTCAACCGGTGCCGCAGGCGTAGCGTTTGCAGTAACGTCCGCAGACTGGTCACTCGGAGTACCTCTGGCAGCAGGCGCTGGCGATGCAGCCTTTGATGCCGGTGCTGTGGAAGCCGAAGAACTAATTCCGAGCGATTGAAGCGTTTCTGTGTTGAGCTCGCCAGTAACCTGCAGGCCGTTTCGAATTTGGTAACGGCGAATCGCTGCAGTCAGATTCGCGTTCTTCTCACCGTTGATCTCGCCGTAGTAAAATCCCTGGTCCTTCAACGCCTGCTGCACGCTCTCGAGCAATTGATCGGCGCGCGTCAGCATGAGCGACGCCAGCAAGATCAGCGCTGCGATCCTGGCTTTCATTTAATGTTCTTTCGACGCCGTCTGCTTCTGCCTATTCAGTGCTTTGGCGATTTGTCGCGGCCACCGCTGTTTGCCTCCGGCTCGCTGCCTCGCGATAACGTAGGATGCCGTCTGAAATCGCAGCAGCGATTTGATTGCGGTAATCCTCGCTCGCCAGTCTGGAAATGTCCTCCTTGTTCGTAAGAAAGCCACCCTCGATCAAAACCGCAGGCGCGGTGACGTTGGCGATCACAAAGAACTGCCTCGCTTGCGTGCCGCGATCCACTGCACGAGTGCGCGCAACAAGCGCTTCCTGCATGAACCCGGCAAGATTCTGGCTTTCCGGATTCGGCGATTCCGAAAGCGGCCGCCACAGGAAAGGCAGCCACGAAGCCAAAAATGAACCCGCAGTGATTTGGTGCGCGGCGTAGTACGTCTCCACTCCGGTGGCCACCGGCTTGTTATCTTCGTTGAAATGGATGCTGACAAAAATGCAATTCCTTACTCGATTGGCGAAGGCTGCGCGGTCCGCGAGCGAGACATACGCGTCGCCGAGTCGAGTCATCAATGTCGCCACTCCTTCCGAATCCAGCAGACGGTCGATTCGTCGCGCCACGTCCAACGTGAGGTCTTTTTCCAAAACGCCGCCGCAGACCGCGCCGGAATCCTTTCCGCCGTGACCGGGGTCAAGAACAACGACGGAAAACGGTTTCGATGGAGTTGATGGCGGCGGCGTTTGCGGGCGCGTTCGTACCTGGTGTCGCACCGGTTGGTGGAGCTGGATCCAGACAAACGAAGCCACCATTAACAACAAGCCGGCCAACGCCAGCAGATTCCGAAGCGCTCGTTTCATGAGTCACTCTTTGACGAAAATTTCCCTCCACAACTTATTCGTGAATGAGCGAGCGCAATTTCGTATCTGGCAGGCAACGATAACGAATTGCTCTGGCCGTGTCGCGCTCCAGCAGCGCTGCTTCAATTCCGCTGGTGGCCAGTTGTTCGTGTCGATATTTGAGAACAGCATCGCGGGGTGGCAGTTCATTTGAATCACTGGCCTGTAGCGAGATGTGTCCGACAGTCCACGCATCGATCGCGCAGTTGACCGCCGCTTCAAAAGTGGCGTCCGACCGGTGCTGGTCTTTTAGGAACGCCTCCATCAGTTCTCGCGATTGCCGTGTGCCGCTGAGCGCAGCGAAATCCTGGCGTGCAATCGCATAGGTTGCGCCGTTTGTTGCAATCTCGCCGTCGTATTCAACTCGTAAAAACAAATCTTCCTCTGCGCGTTCGCCCACTTCGGCAAAGAGCATGCGCGCCAGGTAAGGCGGGCCATAAACCTGTTCGAACGCGGCTTTCATTACGGGACTAAGCGAGTAATGCACCAGCCGGCGCAATGAAACATCTGCCGCCGAGCGCGTGAATCCCTCGGTGCTCGCCAATTCAATCGCTGCCATTCGCAAGCGCTCGATGTCGCCCGGATGACCAATCGCTCCCACGCCGATCCGGTCGTAGATTTCGAAAATTTTCTGGCGCCTCTGGCCGAGAGTGAGAAACAAAATACCATCGCGATACCCGAGCGCTGTGATCGGAGTCCCCGGAGCGAGCTGCGTTTCGATGTACTCGCGCCTGTTGGCGATCGCCTCGACCCAACGATATGGCTCTTCGATCATGCAACCGTTTCCTTGAACACGGCGGCAATTTTGCTTTCCGGCAAAGTCGTGATGCCTTCACGCGACACAACCTTTATGAGCGGAAAAATTTTCCCGCTGCGATCCACGCCAGCCGTCGCGGTGTCCGATTCCGCAGCGGTATCAAGAGCCCGCAATGAGATGGTGACCGCCTCTTCTTCGTTCAACTGATGCAGCGGTTTGGCGCCCCAGTGATTTTCGTAATAAAGAATGCCGCGGACCGCAGGCGATCCCGATCCCGTTGCCGCATAATCGGTCGCTTCAAACTGTGCACCCATGGCATCGTAAAAATAAAGTCGCGCCTCCGGTTTTGAATTGCCATCGTAAGTTGCGAAGATCGGCACGACGATTCCCACGCCTTGCATGACAAAGCCGAAATTGTCGCGCAGTAGTTTCGACAGCGCGCGCACTTTTCCGTCCACACTCATTTCCTGGAGTTGAGTCCGGCGAAAATATTGCAGCGAGTGTTCCAGCACCCGTGCCATTTCCCACGCAGTCGCGGGAACGCCTGCAATTGCCATGATGGAATGGCGGTCAATTTCCAAAACTTTGTCAGCGCGATCGTACACAACTGTGTTGCCGGCAGTCGCACGGCGGTCACCGGCCACGAGTACGCCGCCTGAGAATTTGAAAGCCAGAATCGTTGTCGCCTGAGTTGGCTGCCACGCTTTTTCCTGCGTACCTGTGTTAGCAATCGGACTAATCGCCGCCGAGTTCAGCAAACCTTTGCGCCGCAGCAGCGCTGGCAAATCGCCGGCCGCGCCAGAAATGTTCTGGTCGAGCGCCAGCGGTGACGGCTCCATTATTGACCTGTGCGCTGACGATAGCGCTTGGATTGATTTGGATCGACCTTGCGCATTTTTTTTAACAGGTCTTTGGTGTCCGGCCTCGAAACGTCAGGCGAACGCGGCCCTCCGCCGTCGCCTTGCTTTGGTCCCCATGGAGCCGGTTCTGCCGGCTTTTGAATGCGCTCAGGCATAAAAAAATTTAAGGGCAAATATTCGAAAGGCAAGCGATGGACAATGACGAAGCGCGAATGACGAATGACGAAACGAGTCCGAAAGCCTTGCCAGGAAAATGTGCCGGTGGCAAAGTGTCCGTCCATGAAGGTTGCAGCTGTTGCTTGTGCGGCATGCCTGGTCGCGCGTTCGGCTGTGCTTGCACAGACGCCGGAGCCCACAAAACCGGTTGAAGCCACTCAGATCGAGGCGCTGACAAAAAAGATCGACGAACAAAACACAAAAATCGATGCGCTTTCGCAGGAGATTCTCAAAATGGAACAACAGCTATCACATGTCCGGCCGGGGGTGATGATCGGAGAAAACACGCCTTCAGCGCCGGCAGCTGCCGCGCCGATAAGCGCTCCCTTGCATTCCGCCGTCCCTGGCAACACTCACACTGTCGCGCGCGGGGAGACGCTGACGTCGATTGCTAAAATGTACAAGGTGACGGTGGACGAACTCCAAAAAGCCAATCACATCGAAGACGGCCGCAAATTGCAGGCCGGCCAGACGGTCACGATTCCGATCGGTGGGAGCCCGACGCCGACGCCTGCAGGCTAACGGATTCAGACGGAAAACTGTTCCTCTTCCTCGAGCGTTTCCGCAGGAACAACTTCCTCTTGCGGCTCAGTGTCACGCGATGAGGATGCTTCAAGTAAGCTCTGCTGGCAGAGTCGCGCATACTTTCCACCAAGCGCGAGCAGTTCCTCGTGCGTGCCGCGTTCAATGATTCGGCCGTGATCGAGCACCAGAATTTGGTCGGCGTGAACAATTGTGGAAAGCCGATGGGCGATGACAATCGAAGTGCGATTCGCCATCAACCGTTCCAGCGCCTGCTGAATCAGGCGCTCCGTCGCCGTGTCCACGCTCGCGGTGGCTTCGTCGAGAATGAGAATCGGCGGATCTTTCAGCAGCGCCCGTGCGATCGATAATCGTTGTTTTTCGCCCACGCTCAATTTGACGCCCCGCTCACCGACGACGCTCTCCAGGCCTTCGGGCAACCGCTCGATGAAATGCCGCGCATTGGCTGCATCCACCGCGCGCCACAATTCTGCGTCAACCGCGCCGGGTTTGCCCATTAAGAGATTCTCGCGAATGGATCCGTTGAACAGAAAACTTTCCTGGGTCACGACTCCGATGGCTTCGCGTAACGCGCGCAGGTCGTATTCGCGAATTGGTTTTTCGTCGATGTAGATTTGCCCGCTGCTGAATTCGTAGAAGCGCACCAACAGATTTACCAGCGTCGATTTTCCCGCGCCTGTCGCGCCCACCAGCGCCACCGTTGTGCCCGGCCCCGCGTGAAATGAAACATGTCTGAGCGCGGTCAATCCTTCTACGTAACTGAAGCTGACGTTTTCGTAGCGAATATCGCCGAGGATTCCCTTATTTGGAGTGCGCAGACACGTCTGCGCTTTAAAAGCGGCGACATGTCGCCGCAGTCCAAAACCAGGCTCCGTTGGTTCGTCCAGAATTTCAAACACGCGTTCTCCCGCGGCGCGTCCAGCTTGAACGAGTTGATTGAGCTGGTGGAGTCGCGTGACCGGGTCATACAGAAACGCGGTCAACATTAGAAAGGCAACCAGATCGCCTATCTGCATGTTGCCTGTAAGCACCGCGTGTCCGCCAAAGCCAAGCACGAGCAGCGCGCCGATCGCTTCAAACAGCGACATCGACGGGCTGTAAATTGCCCATACGCGCATCACCACCAGTGTCGCATGCCGCAACTGGTTGCTTACTCGATTGAATCGGGTGTGCTCTTCGCGTTCGCGCACGAAGCTTTTGATCTGCCGTACGCCTGCGAGATTATCGTGCAACAGCGCATTCATGTCGGACGCAGCACGCCGCTGCAACCGATAGCGCCGGTGCGCGGTCAGCGTGTATGTCAGCGCGCCGGCAATCAAAAATGGCAACGGTACGAGCGCGAGAAATGCCAGCTTCAGGTTAAGGTAAAACATCACGCTGACCACGATTACCACCTGCAAGACCGCCACTACGCCCTGCTCGATCCCGTCAATCAGCACGCGCTCGACTGAGTTGACGTCTTCAATCACGCGCGTCATCAGATCGCCCGTGGCGCGATTGTCGAACCAGCGCAATGGCAGCATTTGAATGTGCGAATACAAATCGCTGCGCAGATCGAAAATCACCCTTTGCTCGAAGGTGTTGTTGAGAATGATCCGGAGTGAATTGAAAACGTGCTGAACCAGAAACGCGCCAGCTGCCAGCACGATTAACGGGATCAATTTCTCCGGCCGTTGCGCGCGCACCACGTCGTCGATGATCCATTTTGTAGCCGCTGGGAAAACGATCACCATCAGGGTGCTCAGGATGGCACAGGCCAGAGTTGCGGCAGCCAACCACGGATACCGCTTCAGATAGGCAAAAACGCGCCGGACCGTATTCATCTACGAGAAAGGTATCCACGGCGGTGCATCATGCGAACGGGCCAGCCGCGGCCTTTTGGGTTCGAGGGCTTGGCGGGAACCGCAGTTCATGGGTAAACTCGTGCGTGCCCAAGGAATCACACCCGTTGTGCGACGAAATTCACATCGCGGAACTGGAGATTTCGACCCGAATCGGAGTGCCAGAACAAGAGCGAGCTGCTCCGCAGCGGTTGACGGTCAACATCTCCTTCTGGCCTTATCAACAGACTCGCGACGTCGCAGACAACATCGCCAACACCGTCAATTATTCAGTTGTAGCCGATGAAACGAAGCGCTTCGTGCGCGATCAATCTCTTAGCCTCATCGAGACATTGGCGGATAGTCTGGCGAATCATCTGTTGAAAAATTTTCCGATCCAGAAAGTAACCGTTGAATTGCGCAAGTTTCCTCTGCCGGACGCCAAGTATGTGTCGGCGACAGTGACGCGCACTGCATCCGTCGGTTGAATCTTGTCGATGTTCGCAGGTCGCTTGCACAGCGGCGGGCGATTGGGGCGCTCGCGCCTGAAAATATCGCCGCACAGATCGGACGCTGGTAAGCAAAGCTGTAGTCGCTTCGCTGCGTGCCACGCCCGTAGCCCTGCGAAGGCGGGTGCGAAGCATGATCGCTGGCTGTTTACCACGAAAGCCCCGGCGTCGCCCACAGGGCAATGGCTACAGTGTTTGCCGCTCTGGACACCGCCCACTACAATTGGCGGATGGAAGACGGAAAATGGGAAACAACCTCAAGCGAGCGGCGATTTACGAACGCGCATCTCGAAGTTGTCACGGATCGTGTGCGCACGCCCGCCCGGCGGGAGGCGCGCGAATGGACGGTCGTGCGTCGGAAGGCGGCCGTGGTCATTGCGCCGATGACGCGCGACGGAAATATCATTCTGATTCGCCAGGAACGGATTCCGATCCGACAAGCGATATGGGAAATGCCGTCCGGCCAAATTGATTCTGTAGCCAAGGGCGCGGACACCAGCCACGCGGCGGAGACAATCGAACAGGTCGCGTTGCGGGAGTTGCGCGAAGAAACGGGCTTGGAGCTGTGCGAAGACGGCAGGCTGATCGCGTTAGGTCACTATTTCTCCTCACCCGGATTTACAAATGAGCGTGGCTACTTCTTTCTCGCGGGCCCGGTTCGCCCCTGCAAAGAAGGCCCACACCGAGACGAAGGTGAATCGATTCTCGATTGCCGCGAATTTAGTGTGGAAGAAATACGCCGCATGATCGCGGAGAACGATATTTGCGACGCGAATACACTCGGTATTTTCGCCACGCTCGCCGCGCGCAGTCTTATCTCGCTCGTAGCGGCCTAATTCCTCCCACATGGCGCTGCGAGACATTTTCAAATTCCGCGATCTACCGGAGAGCGAAACTTCCAAGCCGTTTCTTGAGCACCTGGAAGACCTGCGGTGGACGATCGTGAAGATGGCGATCACGCTTCTTGTCACGATGATTGTTTGCTTCGCGTTTCGCTCGACGCTGGTTCGAATCCTGCAGGCGCCGCTGCGGGAGGTTGGTTCGCAAATCGGAACGCTCAAGGCGCTCGGCATCACTGATTCAATCGTGATTTCGTTTCATCTGGCGTTCTACGCCGGGATGGTTCTCTCGTTTCCGCTGCTGCTTTATTTCATTGCCGAATTTATTTTGCCGGCGCTCACCGCGGTCGAGAGACGCTTTTTGCTCCCCGCCATCGGCGTCAGCTTCGCGCTGTTCCTTCTCGGCGTAGTGCTTTGTTACTATTGGCTGCTCCCGAAAACGATTCTCTTTTTTTTCCGGGACACCGAGTCGCTCGGATGGGCGCCCACCTGGACGGTGCAGCAGTATTATTCGTTCGTAACGCGATTTACCCTCGGCTTCGGTCTGGCCTTCGAATTACCGGTGGTCGTGCTGGCGCTGGTCCGGTTTGGCTTGATCACCTACAGATTCATGGCGCGCACCCGACCGTATGCGGTGGTGCTGATCTTCATTCTGGCGACAATCATCACGCCAACGCCGGACATTCTCACCCTGGTCGCGCTGGCGCTGCCAATGTGTCTGCTGTACGAAAGCTGCATCTGGATCGCGTGGTTAATGGAACGCCGGGCGCTGAAGCAAATCGGGTCGTAATTGCGTGCATCAGCCCGTTAACGAATTTCTTTTTGGGGCGTTCGCGTTCCTGCTTGGAGCGGCCGTCGGGTCGTTTCTGAACGTCTGCATCTATCGCTGGCCAGTTGATCTTTCCATTAACCGGCCGCGCCGGTCGTTCTGTCCAAGCTGCAAGCAACCGATCCGCTGGCATCACAATCTGCCATTGATCAGCTGGCTCGTTCTTCAAGGGCGCTGCGCAAATTGCGGCGCGAAAATTTCTTTCCGCTATTTCGCCGTGGAGCTGGTCACCGCTGTGCTTTTTTTTGCGGTATGGCAACGATTCCCGTGGCACATCGCGATCGTGTACTGGATTTTCGTGTCCCTCCTGATCATCGGAACGTTTATCGATTTCGAACATTTCATCATTCCAGACCGCGTTACTATTGGTGGCGTTATCGCGGGCGTCGTTTGCAGTCTCGCCGTTCCAGCGTTGATGGGAACTGATTCGCGCATCGCAGCCGGCTTGCGCGCGCTACTCGCCGCTGCGCTCGGTTACGTGATCCTTTTGATAGTCCTCGAAGCTGGCAAAATTGCTTTTGGAAGGAAACGGATTCGATTCGACGCGCCGACGCCGTTCACTTGGACCAAACGTGGCGAGGACGCTGATTTCACGGTAGGGACCGAAGAAAGTCTGTGGAGCGACTATTTTGCGCGGGAAAAGGATCGCCTGCTGCTTCGGTGCGATGAGGCGAGGATCGATCATCACACGTGCGGAAATGTGACGCTGGATTTTCATTACGACCGCGTCACAGCCAACGGACAGGTGCTCATGCTCGATGATGTGACACACATTTCCGGTGTCGCTCGTGAGCTCGTGATTCCGCGTGAAGCCATGGGACGCGGTGACTTGAAATTTCTCGCTGCGATTGGTGCATTTCTGGGATGGCGCGCCGTGTTGTTTAGTCTGTTCGCGGGGTCGCTGCTTGGGTCGGTCGTCGGCCTGGTTACGCTGGTCGTGGGAAAGCCTGTTTGGTCAGCCAAACTGCCCTTTGGACCCTATCTCGCCTTTGGCGCGATCAGCTGGATGTTTTTTGGCGAAATGTTTCTCCGCTGGTACGGAACGCTACTCGCACCGTAGGGACTACAATGATGCTGAGTTACTCAAATGACGAAACCCCGAATGACGAAGCTCGAAAGAATGACGACTGATCAAAATGCCGAAACGTGGTTACGCGGTTTTGTCATTGGGGCTTTGTGCTTCCTTCGTCATTCGATATTCGTGCTTCGTCATTGATTCAGCGCCAACTCGGCGGAAGACTGAGTAGCTGCAGAAGCAGCTCTGCGACGGAGCATCAACACCAGGTTGATCAGTTCACACTTTCCCCAGCGTCGGAGGCCGCGCCAGATTTGTTTCCACAGCCGAATGTCCGGAACAAATCCGTCGTAGAGTTCGCGCCAGCCGGTATTCTTCTTTCCGTAATAACCGGTCGCCCAACGCCGCTTTGCCAGCGCAATGAGACGCCGATTGTAAAAACTCATCGCGTTTCGGGCGAACCTACCTCCCGTACCTGTGAACGGCAGGTTGAGGAATGCACATTCGGGATCGCCATAAACTGAGCGAACCAAGCCGAGATAGTAACTGCTTACATCGAGAAGGAGCGCTGCCGACATCAGCTCGGCGTCTCCCATGTAGTAATACTTATCTTTATACAGGCTCTCGAACCAGTGACGATAGCTCATCGGGTATTGCTCGTTGTAATGACGGAGCCGCTCGCTCACGTCTTCGCCACCGAGGTTGCGTGCGATTAGATCGGCCACGTAGTAGGAAGTGTAGGAGCAAAAGTCCAAGCCCGGGCTGTAGAGCGGATCGATGAATCCAGCAGCGTCACCCACCAGAGCCCAGCCTTGGTCGCAAACTTTTTCGCTGTGGTACGGCAACATCGACAACGCGCGCACGTCGCCTTCAATCACTCTTGCTTCGCCGAAAATTTCGCGGCCGACCGGATTCGTCAGAATGTGTTCGTGCAACCGTTGCGCCAGAGTCGCCCCCTCCGGCAATTTGAAGATGCGGCTGTCGTAAACGATTCCGGCGCTGACGTCGCCGCCTTGCAAGGGAATGATCCAGACCCACCAGCCGCGCCCGAAAAGATGGTTGGTGGCCCACTCACGTGCGGTGCGACAACGATTGGCGTAATCGGGAAAACGCTGACGCCATTCATAGCTGTCCCATTGCTTCACATCGGTGAATCGCGCCCAAACAGCATTGATCGGGTGCTCGGTGTTTGGACGGAAATGTCCAAGCTTCCGTGCGAGCAGCGCAGTGCGTCCTGTGGCATCGACAATCCAAGCCGCGGAGACGGTGCGTTCGGCGTGATCGACGACAGCGCTAACCTTCTGACCATTCCCATTATTCAACCCGATATTTGCTACCTTCGCCGGGCGCCATAAATCGCAACCAGCTTCGACGGCAAGGTCAAGCATGTGCGAGTCAAGCTTTGCGCGATCGACTTGAAACCCGGGCAGCCGGCTCTGATATCGCGTGCCAACTTCGACGCAATCGTCAAAGCGCTGGTCAGGGCGATTCGAAAACCACAACCGTAAACCGTGTTTCGGCAATTGATGGTGGCCCAGGTAATGAGCCAGACCCAAAATGCGGGTCAGGTAACAACTGCTCACTTCGGTGGTCGATTCGCCAACCTTGCGATCGAACTCGACTGCTTTTTCGATGATGAGGACGCGCGCCTCTGGCTGTTTGCGCTTCAGCATCAGAGCTGTGGCCGCACCGGAAAACGCACCACCGATAATGACGACGTCGTAGTCGACAGCCATGATAATCGAGACAATGCGCTTGGCGCGGTGCAAAGGCAATTGGATCTGGGCGCACGCGGAATTTCTCCGGCGCGGTTCTCTGTTCTCTGGGGAGCACAGGCTGCCAGCCTGTAGTTCGCGGCAGCTTGCCGCGAACAACATGGCA
>DATBDI010000376.1:0-1795 GCA_036270025.1 Candidatus Udaeobacter sp.
CGCCTGCCCTTCGTGCGGCCGGACACTATTCAACTTGCAAACCACCACGGCGAAAATCAAAGCGGCGACATTGCATCTCAAAGGCGTCAAGATCGCCATCATGGGCTGCATCGTGAACGGGCCCGGTGAAATGGCAGACGCGGATTTCGGGTACGTTGGCGGCGCGCCTGGCAAAGTGAATCTCTATGTCGGTAAGACGGCCGTGAAGTTCAATATTCCGGAAGCAGAAGCAGTAGACCGGCTGCAGGATTTGATTCGGGAACATGGCAAGTGGGTTGAGCCTGTACCGCAGAAGGTAGCGATGGCCGATGCTTGATTTTAAATCTCGATTTTCTCGGCCTGTATCCATCATCGAGCGCCACGAATTCACCTCTACCACGCCTTCGACGGTTTGACTCCGCTTCGGTCTCTGCGATAGTCCACGCTTCTCTCCCCGGGACGAAGCGTCTCTCGAATGAATAAGATCCGTAACATCGCGATTATTGCGCACGTCGATCACGGCAAGACTACGCTGGTCGATCAATTGCTGCGCCAATCAGGGACGTTTCGCTCCAATCAAAAAATCGAGGAGCGCGTGATGGATTCGATGGATCTGGAGCGCGAGAAGGGAATCACCATTCGCGCGAAAAACGCGGCTTTTCATTGGAACGGTTATCGAATCAACATCGTCGACACGCCTGGGCACGCCGACTTCGGGGGCGAAGTCGAGCGCATCATGAAAATGGTGGACGGTGTCTTGCTTGTCGTCGATGCGCACGATGGGCCACAGGCACAGACGCGCTTTGTTTTGCGCAAGGCGATGGAAAACAAACTGAAGCCGGTTGTTGTGATCAACAAGATCGACAGAGAAAACGCGCGCCCGCACAAAGTTCTGGACGAGATTTTCGATCTCTTCGTCGAACTGAAGGCGACCGACGAGCAGCTCGATTTCCCAATCATTTACGCGAGCGCAAAGAACGGGTTTGCGATGCGCGAGCTACACGAAAACAACGAAGACATGACGCCGCTGTTCCAAGCGATCGTGCAGCATGTGCCGCCGCCAAAAATTTCCAGCGAGCCATTCTTTCAGATGCTCGTGTCGAATCTCGATTACAGCGATTACCTCGGAAGAATTGCGCTTGGCCGCATTGTGAGCGGTCGGGTAGCGGTCGGCGACTCGATCGTCTGCATTCAGCGTGATGGCCGGCGCGAACGCGCTACGGTGACAGCGCTTTTCACATACGAGGGATTAGATCAGGTGGAAATAAAGCACGCGACCGCTGGGGAGATTGTTGGTCTCACCGGTTTCGATGAGGTTTACATTGGAGAAACACTCACGGACCTTGAAGAACGGACGCCGCTTCAATTCGTGGACATCGATCCGCCCACGATCCGGATGCACCTTCTTGTTAATGACTCGCCCTTTGCTGGTCGCGAGGGGAAATACGTAACCGCGCGACACATTCGCGAACGCTTGACTCGCGAAACCCGTGGCAACGTTTCGCTCCAGGTAAATGACACGGAAACCGCGGGCGTGTTTGAGATCAATGCACGTGGTGAGATGCAAATCGCAATCCTGGTCGAGCAAATGCGGCGGGAAGGCTACGAAGTAATGGTCTCGCGTCCGGAGGCGATTTTTCACCGGGCTGAGGACGGCAACCTGCTTGAGCCGCTCGAAAATCTTTATGTCGATCTACCGAACGAGAACCTTGGCGATATTTTGCAATCGATTGCCAATCGCAAAGGCGAGATTCTCGGCATGGATCATCACGCGTCGCGCGTTTCGCTTGAAGCAATCATCCCTACGCGCGGCCTG
>DATBDI010000377.1:0-7197 GCA_036270025.1 Candidatus Udaeobacter sp.
CGCTGCGCCCGCTCGGAATCGTTTTTTACGGTACCGGCGCAATTGAAGGCGCGGACGTCGATCTTCACTCGAAGATTTTTCGGCTGTTCAAGAAATTCGGTCTTCCAACCCACGAAGATTGGTGGCTCGTCGATTCGATTGCCCAGATTCTAAAAGCAATCCGCAATCTGGACAAAATCAGGCACAATTTTCCCTATCAAACCGACGGCGCAGTGATCAAAGTAGATGCGCTCGCGCAGCGGGAGCAGCTCGGGTTCACCGCGAAATCGCCGCGGTGGGCGATTGCTTACAAATACGCGGCCGAACGCGTCGAGACCCGCTTACAAGACATCATCATTCAGGTAGGACGCACCGGAATCCTCACGCCTGTAGCGGTCCTGGAGCCTGTGCTGGTGAGCGGGAGCACCGTGGCCCGCGCCACCTTGCACAACGAGGACGAAATTAAACGCAAAGACATTCGCATCGGTGACACCGTCGTGATCGAAAAGGCGGGCGAAGTCATCCCCGCCGTGATTGAAGTTGTGAAATCGAAGCGGCCACGAGACACGAAGCCGTTCGATTTCGCAAAACACATTCACGGAAAATGCCCTGTATGCGGCAGCCCGATCCGGCGCGACCCTGAATTTGTCGCATGGCGTTGCGAAAATCTGTATTGCCCGGCACAGACAACGCGGCGCGTGGAATTCTTCGCCGCGCGCGGCGCGCTCGATATCGAAAGCATCGGCGGAATTGTCGCGGACAAACTTGTTGAGCGCGGCCTCGTGCGCGAACCGCTGGATCTTTTCGACTTAAAGGTCGAGCAACTCGCGAAACTGAATCTCGGCACAGAGGAAGCCCCGCGCGTTTTCGGCGAGAAAAATGCGACCAAGGCAATCAAGGCGATCGAGCGCGCCCGGACGTTGCCGCTATCGCGCTGGCTGTTTGCGCTGGCGATTCTCGAAGTCGGCAAGACGACAGCGACCCAGCTCGCCCGCTTCCATGACACGATCCAGGACGTTTCTAATTCGCCATTGCTCCGCGATGTCGTGGACTATCACGAAAAGCGCGGCGACAAGAAATCTGCCAAAGAAATCGCCGACCGATTAATCAAATCGGGATTTGCGAAACCATCGAAGAGCAAGGGAGGGAAGGACGGTATCGTAACCGAAGTCGGTCCCGTAGTCGCGCAGAGTGTCCTCGATTTCTTCGCGTCGCCGACTGGCAAAAAAATTCTACGGCGATTAAAAGAACTCGGCATTGAGCCGAAGAGCGAAAAAGTCTCGGCGACAAGAGCAGCCGAACTGTCGCTGGCGGGAAAAACGTTTGTCCTGACCGGCACGCTGCCATCAATGACGCGTGAAGACGCCACGGAAAAAATCGAAGCGCTTGGCGGTCACGTCACCGGCGGTGTAAGCAAAAAAACCGATTACGTCCTCGCCGGCGCCGAACCCGGCAGCAAATTCGATAAGGCGAAAGAGCTCGGCGTAAAAATCATCAACGAAGCGGAGTTTCGACAGATGCTGTGACCCTTGAAGAGTTCGCTCTAATCGATTGCGGCCCCCGGACGCCATCAACTATCAGCTCTCAACTATGGACGTCCTAAACTATGGCGTCTATGGCCCCTCGGAATCGAGCGAAAGCGGCATCGCCTGGTTGGACTGGATCGCGGCCGCTGCGGGAAGCTGGGTCCCGTCGAGCAGAGTTGGAATGTTCTTGCTGGCCGGGTGAATAGTTGCTTGGACTTCGAACGTGAGTTTCTGTTTTCCGCGCATGACCGTGATGGGAACCCTGTCGCCGGCGGTGATGTAGAACGACGCATCGAGCACATCCTCTGGCTGGGTTATTTTTTTCTGTCCGACCTGCAACAGAATGTCGCCGGGTTTAACTCCGGAACGGGCGGCCGGCGTTTGATCCATGATCTGGGCCATCTCCACGCGTGAGCCTTCCACCGGTTGAGGTGCCTCCGAAACATTAATGCCGATCCATCCGTGTCTGGCCTGGCCGAACCGGACAAAATCGCTGCGGATTTTTTCGGCCGCCTCGACCGGCACAGCGTAACAGCTCGAGTTGTTTTCGAGACTGCTGACAACGATGCCGACAACTTCGCCTTTCATATTCAGGAGCGGCGCCCCGGCTTCTCCGCGTTGTGTCGACAAATTAACGCGCAGGTGTGTAGTGGAAAAATAACGGCCGAGATATTTTCGATCGAATCCTGCGATCATCCCGAAGTTTGGAGTTTCCGGAAGATCCAATGGAAAGCCCACTGCGACTACCGGCGTCGCCACTTCGAGTTCCTCCGATCTGCCGATAGGCAGGGCGGGCGTTGTGGCGTCGATTTTTAACATGGCGGTGCCGCTGCGAATGTCCGCCAGTAATTGCCGCGCTGGATATTTCTTGCCGCCAAACTCTACGGTAAAACTCTCCGCTTCTCCCCCGACGGTGTAGGCGGTGTAAAGCGTGCCAGTCGGATCGATAAAAAATCCTGTGCCGCAAATAGGGCTGTGCTGGTCGACGCCGTGAATCTTAACTACTGCTTTGCCAGCCTGCTCAAAGATTTCTTTAACCTGGCGGCCTATTGTCTGCTCTTGAGCAAAGAGCACGCTCCCACCCGAAAGGACAAGCAGCGACAGTGCGAGCAGGCTGTGCTTAGAACCTGAAAGTGGGCTCATAACTCACGGGGACGCTGTCGAGCACGTAACGCGTTGGGGCTCGGTGAGTCTGGGCGCTTCCATGATAACTGCGAACGGGCTGCGTCCTGAGGATCGGCATTGAAACCGGAGATGCAAGATTCCATTCTCCCTCGGCGTTCGCCGGCGCCGATATGCTTGACGGACTTTGGAGAGCGACGCGAGCAGCCTCTGGTTGTTGATAAATCTTCAACGAGACGATAGCGGCACAAGCCAATACTGCCGCAACGGCAGTCGGATACGAAGCCAATGAAGGAACATCCAGCCGGGACATGAACGTCTGAGCGCGTTCCAGACAGATGCGCCACAGCGGCTGGCGAAGCAATTCATCGCGCTGCCGCCGATGAAATTCGTGGAGGAAATTATCGAAATAACCCGGAGGCGGTTGCTCGTAACGCTTCAATCGAAGCAGCCTCGCGATTTCGCTGTCGTCAAATTCTTCCATTTTCAGCGCAGATTAAGAAACGGGGTTTTTCCGAAATTCGTCCAGGTAATTTTGCAACTGCCGGTTCGCGTAGAAGAGCCTGGAACGTACTGTCCCTTCCGAGACACGCAAGATTTTACTTATTTCCGCGTGGGGCATGCCTTGAATATGGAACATGGTAACCACAGCTCTGTGTTCATCAGACAATTTCATCATGGCCTCGTTCAATCTTCGCTGCAGCTCCGACAGGTCTGCTTCGCGCACCGGACTGCTGGTGGCCGTGACTTCCAGGAATTCCTTATCATTTTGAATGCCGGCGTCCACGTCGTCGAGGCTCAATTGAAATCGGCGTCCGCGTTTCTTGAGAAAATTGAGCGTCATGTTTACCGAGATGGAATGGATCCATGTGTAAAATGAGGATTTTCCCCTGAAGCCGCGGATTGCTTTGTATGCTTTAGCGAAGATGTCCTGTAAGAGATCGTTCGTGTCCTCGTGGTTCGAGGTCATGTTGTAGACGAGACCATACAGGCGCGGCGTATATTTGATCACCAGTTCGTCGAACGCGCCGGCATCGCCGGCTTGCGTACGCTTTACCAACTCCTGATCTGGGTCGGTTCTTGGCTGCTCCATCGCGTCGCGCCTAGACTTAGCACGAGCTGGGAGACCGGACGATAACAAATCGGAAATCCGACGAGCGGGGAGCGCAGCTGAAGCATTCATCTTTGTTTCAAAGCGGAGGAATGCTGCCGTCACCGGCGGTCGCGAAGCGACATCAGCCAGAGCAAGTTGCCCAGAGCAGCGATGAACGCCGCGATGTAGGTGAGCGCAGCGGCGTTAAGCACACTGTTCACACCTGCTGTTTCCTGTCCCGGCTGAATGATGCCCATTTCTCGAAGAATGATTTTCGCACGGCGCGACGCATCAAATTCCACCGGCAACGTAATCAACTGGAAAACGAGCAAAACGAGATAGCAGTAAATGCCGATCGTAATCAGGCCGGTGATGCGGAAGAACAAACCCCCGATGATAATGAATGGTAGCATTTGCGACGCAATCATCGTCACAGGGACGATGGCCATGCGGGCTTTCAGTGGCGCGTATGCCCGTGCGTGCTGAATGGCATGACCCGTCTCGTGGGCGGCAATGCCGAGCGCTGCGACCGACGGCGTGTGGTAAACGTTGCTCGAGAGATGGAGCTTCTTGTTTGTCGGGTCGTAGTGGTCACCGAGAAAATCGTTCGTCTCCACAACTTCGACGTCGTGTATTTGGGCAGCGTGTAGAATTTCCTGCGCGCACTCTGCACCGCTGATGTTCGCGCTCGCCCGCACCTCGCCCCACTTCCGAAACGCGCTGCTCACGCGAATCTGCGCCCAAATCCCGATGATCAACGGGACGCCGATGTAAAGCAGCCAGTGAGATCCAAAGCCAAAACCGGACGGATACATATTAATTAAACTCTAATGCGCCAAAGCAACTTGTCACTCCGAGGGTTGGGAAAATTAGACGCCCAATTACGCTGCACGTTCATTTGAGGTGAATCGACTTCGCCGGAAGTGATGCAAGCGCTTGGCGTCGAACGCGCTCGGTGGCAATGCCTTGAGGACAACCCCTCAACTAGATTTCTAGATGCTTCGGAAATCGCGACAGAATCCGGCAGCCCGTTTTCGTGACCAAAACGACGTCTTCCAGCCGAACCCCACCCAGCCCCGGATAATACAACCCAGGCTCAACTGTCAGGACCTGTCGATCCTTTAGCACGACTTTCTGCAAACGCGGATGCTCATGAATTTCCAAACCAAGGCCGTGTCCTGTGCCGTGAAAAAATCCGACACGCCTGCCGTCGCGAATCTCCGTCGGAAATCCGCGACTTGAGAAAAATTCCTGGATCGCCTTGTGGATCACCATTCCATCGACGCCGGCTTTAATTCTTCTTAACGCCAGCGACTGTCCGGCCTTTACCGTTTCCCAGAGTTTGCGTTGCGCGTCGCTCGCTCGCCCGCGCAACACCGTGCGGGTCATATCGCCGAAGTATCCGGTCTTAGCGTCGCGCGGGAAAACATCGAGGATGATCAGTGAATTGGCGTAAAGCGGTCCGTGCCCGCGCTCGTGCGGGTCACACGCCTGGTTCCCGCCGGCAACGATTGTGCCGGTCGGGATTCCGCCGGTGCGCAAGATCGCCGAATCAATCTCCGCGCGAAGCATTTCGGAAGTCAGCGTTTTCCCGTTCCAGCGTAGTCGTTTTCCCGAGCCAGGTTTCGAGGCTTTCAAAACTTGTATCGCGCGCTTGAGTCCTGTTTGCGTAATGCGCAAGGCGCGCCCCATCAATTTAACTTCCGTATCGGATTTTGCTTCGCGTTCCGGCCAGAAAAGGCCGTCTGTCGCGCGAACACGGATTTTGCTTGCGACAAGTTCTTCAGCATAGCCGAGCGGAAAATTTGCGGGAACGACCGCCGATTTTACCCCGCGTTTCGTGAGAAAATATGCGAGAACTCTTTCGTAAGGTGGCGCCGCTTTCGCGTTTCCCTGCACTTGCCGCTCCAGCTCGCTGAACATCACGAATTCGTCCGCGTCCGCCTGTTTGCGGCCGCGGTCGATCTCGAGATCGCTCAAGACCAGGGTGCGCCTGCCATTGCGCTGAAGAAAAATGAACGGATCCGGCGCCCAAAATTTCGTGGCGTAAAGCATATCGGGATCGGTTTCGCTCGCGGCAACGATCAGGCGCGCGGGTTTCGTTTTTGTTTTGCTCATGTTGTTGTAATCCCTTCTAAGCTTGATCCCGGTGCGTGTCATCCCGAGGGAAGCGAGGGAGCTCACAGTAGCTCGCTGAGATTCGAATGAAGAAGCGTGAGACAGGAAGCGTGCGTTTGCATTTATTCGAGAGATCCTTCGACTCCGCTGCGCTCCGCTCAGGATGACAACGTGGAAAGCCTGGACGTGGATCAGCTCCTTCGCACTTCCAGTTGCTTCCGCAGAATCCAATGGAGCAGCAGAAGTAATCCAGCTGTGGAAATAATCAAAACAGCTGTGTTGAACGTAAAAACATCAAATCTAACTCCGAAATATCGTTTCTGAAGACCGAAGAAGACGTTCGGCTTGTTGCCGCGCCGGTAATCGTTCTGCTCCATCTCAGCATTCGAGATGAGATCGCTGACCTTTTGATTGACGTAAAGCTGTTCAGCAGGCACCGGGCCGCTTGCGTCTTTAAACAGCGAGCGATCAAACGCGCGTTTTCCGGCGAGCACCGGATCGACCAGGCTCAGATAATTGTCGACGTCGCGAGAAGTTTGTCCTTCCAGCCCGGACAGCAAGGCGAGAACATCCTTCAGGTCATTGAGACGCGCGCGATGTTCGGGCGTGTTCGCTTTGGGCGCGAGTTGTTGGATCTCCTCATTAGCGCGATCCTGCCGCCGCGTGAGCGGATTGAGTTTCGCCTGAGCGACAATCATCTCTTCATAAGACCAGCGCATCGCGATGAATTGGCAGACAAGCGGGACCTGCAATTTGCTCTCGGTCTTCACAGTTTTGTCAGGATTCGGGTGTTCGGAGAACCAGTGCGACATCGAGTAAAGCAGCGCGAGATTGCGGTTCATGTCCTCGTATTTGATGAGCGCGCCACCCATGATGATCTGCGGAATTAAAACGAGCGGGACGATGTTTGCCGCTGTTTTCGGATCTGCCACCAACGAGGAAATGACCAGGCCCAGCGCCACGCCACTCATCGCCGTCATAAACATGATGGCCAGATCGATCCAAAACATTCCGCGGATTTGCAGAACCGAATTGCCGATCAGAACAAAAAGCACGCATTGCGCCAGCGCAAAGACCGCCAGCGTCAGCGTCTTTGAGGCAACGTAGTACGACAGGCGAACCTTGATATTGCGCTCGCGTTGCAGCACGGGCCGGTCGCGAATGATGTCGTCGGCGCTGTTGGTCAGACCGAGAAACATCGTCACGATGAGGCCGAGAAACAGGTAGGTCGGAATGTGGTAAGCAGACGCGAAGTCGTATGTGCCCTTCTCTGAATAACGCAGGAGCGTCGCAATCAAGAGCGCCAGCAGAGGCGAAACCGCAATCGTGATCACGAGATTGGCGCGGTTGCGCAGTTTG
>DATBDI010000378.1:0-2835 GCA_036270025.1 Candidatus Udaeobacter sp.
GCCACGCGCCGCTATTCGACAACTGCGCAACGATCAATCGCGTTCTCGATCATCTATATGATCATGAACGTCGGCTACGTCGCAGCCGGGTACATATTCGATTACGTCCGCGGACTTACCTTGCATGTCAGCCTGTTCGGATTTGAGCCAACCAGCTATCAATTGCTTTTCGTCGTTAGTCTCGCGTTCGAGATCGTCCTGTTTCCAGTCATCTATTTCCTGCGGCGAGACGAGAAGCAAATAATCACGACCGAGCAACGTGGGACGGCTCACGGCTTCTGGAGTCGCATCGGTTTAACCGTCCGGCAAAGCGCCACCGACACAGCCGACTTGTTCCGGCGGCTAATTGGCCAATCTGGTTTTTACCGGTTGCTCGCATTCTTCCTCTTCATCGGATTCCTGAAGGCCATTTTTTTGCAGATGGATTACGTCTTTCCGAAGTTCGGCATCCGCGAGCTCGGCTTTAACGCGCCTGTCGGAAAGCTTTCAGCGATCAACGCGATTGTCATCATTGTCCTGGTCCCGATCGTAGGCGCGCTGACGCAAAAGTACGCCGCGTACCGAATGGTGGTGATCGGCGGGACGATCTGCGCTGCGGGAGTTTTCATCATGGCGTTGCCGACGGAATGGTTCGTGGCAGCGGCAAACAGCGGCATGGGACAGTGGCTTGGGCACAGTTATCTCCAGGTGCAGGGCAGCATTCATCCGTATTACATCATGTCTGCGCTATATCTGATCGTCTTCTCGATCGGCGAAGCATTTTATTCGCCGCGTGTGTACGAATATGCGGCCGCAATTGCGCCGAAAGGACAGGAAGCGTCGTACGGCTCGCTCGCCTATCTTCCCTTCCTCGTTGGCAAGCTGCTTGTCGGCACCGGCGGCTGGTTACTGGCCGCGTTCGTTCCCGAACACGGTCCTCGGCATCCGGGCACGATGTGGCTGATTTTTGCGCTCGCTGCATCGATCGCACCGCTGGGCTTGATCGTGTTCCGGCGATACATTCGCGTTCCCGAAGCCGGCCGGCTGGATTCTGGTTAAGCACAGCTCGGCTGCGAAAGTGCGACCAGAACTCATTTCTGATCGGCGTCCACTCATAGTTTGTTTTACGAATCCATTACGGGGATTATTTCGCGCACGTAATTGTAAAAAAAGCGTCGGCGCGTACATTTGGATACCCCCAGCACGCGCACAAGGGAATGAAGGGAACAATAAATATGAACAGCACGCGTTTAACGTACACACGTGGATCAACTAAAACTTTGTGGTTTGGGCTGCTTGGCACAATGATCGTAGTCGTAGGCTCGATTTTGTTTAGTTATGCTCAAACACAAAAAAGAGAGGCCGAGAAAATGAATCCGACCAAAGCAGTGCCGAACGACACCGAATTGCGAAAACAGCTCAGCAAAGAGCAGTATCGCGTCACCCGCGAATGCGGCACCGAGCCACCGTTTCACAATGCTTACTGGGACAACAAAAAGCCTGGCATTTACGTCGACGTGGTAACGGGCGAACCGCTCTTTAGCTCGCTCGATAAATTCGACAGTGGCACCGGCTGGCCCAGTTTCACGAAACCGATATCGCCAGAGAAAGTGGCAGAGAAACGAGACTCCTCGCATGGAATGGAGCGCACCGAGGTCCGTTCGAAATCGAGCGATTCGCATTTGGGCCACATTTTCGACGATGGTCCTGCCCCGACCCGGGAACGTTTTTGCGTCAATTCCGCAGCGCTACGTTTTATTCCGGTTGATAAGCTCAAGGATGAAGGCTACGGCCAATATCTCTCGCTGTTTGAGTCGCAGCAGACCGCGCAACAGCAGCCACAACAAGGTCAACAGCAGAAGCCCCAATAATTGTAGGGCGTTTCTGTGAAACGCCATGGCGTCTGACACAGGCGCCCTACAGTTCATTATTCGTCATTCACCGGTCGTGTGCTTTTTTTTGAATACCGCGACGCGCAAGGTAGGTTCCGCCCATCATGACCCGCGACGATTTCGATTACGCCGTTGAAAACACGCATGTCATTGTCGCGCCGGAGCAGCAAATCGCGACGTTTGGCAGCACGAGTTTCAATTTTTATCTAATTTCGGAGTTGATGGACCGTGTCGATCAGGTCCGGATTCGCAACGGAAAGATTCACGCAGAACGTCCGCAGATTCTGGCGCCGGAACATTACTGGCGTCTGCTACTCGAGGGTTTCGGAGAGAAGGCGCAGCGGTACGTCGAGCAACTGCGGGAACACGCCCGAAATGTCGCGGTGCTTCGTTACGGATTTCAATTTCGCAAAACTGATCTCAGCGAACGGACGTTGCGCGATTCAGTCGACGCGGTAATCAATCGCACGAGAAAGAACGTCGAAAGCAAAAATGAGCCGCTCAGCGCGGTGATTCACGGCGTTGACGATGCCTGGGAGGTTTGCCTGCTCAAGTTCACGATCGATCTGGTGGAGCGCTCATCCGGCGGCAACCTCGGCGATTTTCGAAAGCGCGGTTTGATTTGATACAGCATTGTCACGCTGAGCGAAGTTGAAAGTGCCTCTGTGCTGAGACGCACGCGGCAACGAAGATTCACCTAAGATTCTTCGACTCCGGTTCGCTCAGCTCAGAATGACAAATCGTGTAACCACGGCCCTGCGGAATGTCTGCATGGTTAGAGGAAAGACGAGTTTGGGACCGGCCACAGGCCGGTGGCTACAGAATCCACGTAGCTGCATCAAGGAGCGGACCAATTTCGATCGGTGACATGCGCTCGAATAAACGCGCCAGCGTTCGTGAGCGCTCGACGAGCGTCCGCTAGTTGGGCGTTCCAAAGATGCCACGCGTGGATCATGTGCGGCCA
>DATBDI010000379.1:0-1773 GCA_036270025.1 Candidatus Udaeobacter sp.
GGTTTCCCGAGATTGGCCTCGGTCAAACTTTTGCGTTTTCGATGATTATGTCGTTGGTGATCCAACCTAGTATTGGTAGAGTCGCGGTCCCATCCTGAGTAATAAAGACGTCTTCGCAATTGCCCAAGTTTCCAAGTTGCTTCGACTTCTGTTCCATTGCCTTCTTTGCGTCCGCCAGCGTGGCGCTTTGGGGCACGACCGCAAAACTCTGCGCAGTCAGCTGATCGAGTGCGGATACAGCTATAAGATCCGAAAGCGTGAGTTCCTCCGCTTTTTTAGGATTGGCCGGTGGGTGTAGAACATAGTTGCTAATGAAGCTTTCGATTGCGCTCAAGTGCACAATACGGTCGATCACATTGCCGGTCCTGAATACAAGCAGCCTCTGGTAGCCTTCCTTTTTCGTTGCATCGATGATTTGCTGTAGGTTTGTAAGCGGCTGCTGACTTTGGGGATCCTTCGGAATGTAAATGGCCGAGAGTGGGATCGCTTTTTCCAATGCCGGCACAGACTGTAAACGATCTAAGCCGCTCACTACTCGACTCAGTTCATTCACATTTCTGTTCGCGCTGTCCAAACTTTCCTTGGAGAAATAAAAGGCGAGGAGCGTGCCCACCCATGTTCCAAACACTGGGAGCAAAGCGTTGAAAACGAGAGTTGAAGCGGTACTCTTGTCCTTGGCGCAGATAACGACGACACAAGCAAGGACGACCAAACCAACGACACTTATGAACAACAAGGTCCAGGCGATGACGTGCCTGTAGATGGTATCGGGAACATTCGGCTTACTTCCAGTATCCATGGCGTCATCAGAGTTTAATAGGCGGTCGAGGACATTGCTAGGCAATTCCCGAGCAGCCGATGTCAAGCGATCGGATGGCGTTGGCTCGTAAAATGTTCCCAGAAGTGACGAGTGATCCGCCTACGCACAAGGCTACTCCGAAAGCTTTGACTCATTCACTCCCGTTTATTTGAAACTCGCTCCTTCCCCAACTCGCTCGTTGCTTCCCTCGCAGTTTTACTCCGGCAGCTGCCGGATCGCTTTTCCCATAAGCTCCATTCGGCCTCTCGGCTTAACCCATCTATGTCGTCCGCACCCATGCGGCTCCATTCGCGAGCAGGCGGCGCGACAAGCGAGTGACGGGCAAGGCCGGAAAACGCCGAACGCCTAACTCCGATAAATCGCGAGCAGGCGTCCAACGCCCAATGTCGAAGTCACTTACTGCGGAGCGATGGCGAAGAAAGTAAGAAGTTCACAGGAAGTGACGTGTGACCCGCCTCGGCGGGTAAGCTAGGTGATGAGTGACGAGACGGGTGTTCGCAGCCTGCGCGAAGCCTGCGTACACTGGAGCGATGCGCACCGCGAGAAAGATTCGTTATCGTCTGGAGTGGCTGGGGCTCAAATTGGCGGCGAAATTCGTTCCGCTTTTGTCGCGCAAAGCTTGTTATCGGCTGGCCCTTTTGCTCGGCTCGCTCGGCGCCATGCTCGATCGTCGGGGCCGGCGCGTTGCGCTGAGTAATCTGCGCGTGGCCTTTGGCGATGAGATTTCAGCCGAGCGCCGTGCGCAGATCGTGCGTGAATCCTATCAGCATTTTGCCCGCACCATGCTCGATTTTTTTTGGAGCCCGCGCCTAACGAGTCAAAATTTCTCGCGTTACGTTGAGTTCGAGAATCGCGAGAGATGGGATGAGGAAAACACGCGCCCGGGCAAGCCGGTCATTGTCGGTTGCTATCATTACAGCAACTTCGAATGGCTCAGCATTGTCTCGGCCTTC
>DATBDI010000380.1:0-1895 GCA_036270025.1 Candidatus Udaeobacter sp.
CAGGACCGCGCGCGCGCCACCGTGCTTGGTACCAGGTCGTTCGGAAAGGGCTCGGTGCAATCGACATCCCCGATCGGTGGCGGCGGTGCGCTAAAGCTCACCACAGCGTTCTATTACACGCCGGGTGGCCGCTCGATCCAGGCCAAAGGCATTACGCCCGATATCGAGGTGATACAGGAGGGGCGGGAGGCACAGCGGCTGCGAGCCGATATCGACAGCGAGGCGACCTTGCACAACCATCTTAGGGGGGAGAGCGAGGAGCAGGCGGGCTCGGAGGCGTACGTACCTTCCGACTCGAAAGACGACAAGGCCCTGAACGTGGCCATAGATCTCCTACGTGGGGCAAAGTCGCACCCAGCCTTCCCGGCGAATCGAACCTCAACCCACAACTGAACTTAACTCAGGATTAAGCTTGATAACACTGATGGCTTGATGGCTTGATGGCTGGGTGCGATCCAAAGTGATGCAGTCACGCTGCGGATTTTCGTGATGCGGGTGATCGGTTGTCATTTGCGGGCGAGCCGGTTTTGGCCAAGGTGGCCCAATAGGCCGCCCAATCGCCGTTTCGACGGTTGATGCGCAGCGCGAGCATATATTCGGCATGTTCGACGCGCCACCAGGCGCCGGGCCGTTTGAGGCGTTGCTGCGCGATATAGCGATGCGCGCTTTCGATCTCGCCGGAGCCGATCGGCAGATCGTTGGCCAAGGCGTCACGATAGTTCAGGTGGTTCGTCCGATCGCTCAAATAGAAATGGCATCGCCGCACCGGCGCTTGATCGTGGTCTGTGTCGGGCGCTTCGATGCGGGGAGCGAGCGCCGCCAGCACGTGGTTGAGACGCCCGGTTTTGAGCGCTTCCTTTTGCGCGTCCATCCAGGCGTCTTCGTATGGCGCGATCGCCTTGGCGGCGGCACTCAAATACTCGCAAACATGATAAAAATCAATCAAGTAGCTGCCCTGCGTGCCAAATTGCTCTTCCACTTGACCCACGATCCAGGGCGCTCCGTCCCCGACCGCGTGAACGTGGGAGTTGGCGCCAAAGCCGGCCCGGACCGCGCAGGCGAGAAGCTGCCGTCCGGCGGTTTCGACGCCGCCCTCGATCGTGCCGGCATAGACCGGCGTTTGGCTCCCCTTGGCGTGCGCGAGGCAAAGCTTGGCCTCTCGCCACGCCAGCGTCTTGCCCTTACGCTTGTCCTTTTGGCTGGCGTCCGGCTCCACGATCGGGATCATGCCGCCATCCGTTTGAGCGACAATCTCCTTGTGAAGACCAGGCGTTTGGGGAAAATCTTGCGAAGTTTGGCCGACTTCGAACATGGTCTGGGCATGGCCCAGAGCAATCCGCTGGATCGTGCTCTCGCCGATCTCGAAGCCGTAGTGCTCCTGCAACTTGATCCGCGCCTGAGCGAAAGGCTGATCGGCGGCAAAGTCGGTGATGGCGCGCTGCAGCGGCCGTGAACACCCCCGAGGGACGACTTTTGCACTGCGCAGGAACGGGCGAACGCGCTTCTTCTCGAACCGATATTGCGGCTCTAAAACTTCGATTCCACCAAATTTCGTATGCCAGTAGAGTTTTTTTTACCTTGGCGATGCATCGAAGGTTGTTGACGAATTTCTCGCTCGGTCGCTTCGACCTGGTTCTCGGCCCATCCCTGCATTGCCTCCCGCCCCAAAAGCCGCATTTCCTCGACCATCCGCTCTTCGATCGCGTCGGCCTCCTTGAGATTTCCCTCCGCGTCCGCTACGGCAAGGGCTATCGATACGAATCGCTCGCGAAGACCAGGGTGCGCCTCAAGAATTGCCAAAAACGCCCCGTCGCTCAGTTTCGCCGCCGCCATTTGCCAAGCCCCCATCGATTTTCAAATCGCCAGCTTACGCCGCATCACTTTGAATCGCACCC
>DATBDI010000381.1:0-1661 GCA_036270025.1 Candidatus Udaeobacter sp.
CGCTGGAAATGTTTTTCGGCCAGCTCAATCATACCAAGATCCTGGAGGCGGAGTCCAATCATCCAATGGAAAAGTGGATCATCGGGCGTGAACTGATCGGCTTGCCTTTGATGAGCATTGGCTTCTTCGACTTGGCCTAACGACTGTTTTGCGCCGGCAAGCTCGTTATTTACCAGAGCAAGCCGCGGATTGCGCTGCACGGCATCGGTCCACACCGAAATTGCTTCGTCTTTGCGGCCAAGCTGCCATAGAGATTCGCCCTTTTCCTGACGTGCGAGAATCAAATCGTCTCTTTCGGCCAACCCTTCATCCAAGCTGGTCCGCGCTTCCTCGTAACGCCCTAACCGATTAAGGATGGCGCCACGATAATACAGACTCAGAGCTTTGCTCTCGCCTGTCTGGTGAGCCGCAGCGTTGGTGAGTAATCGGACCGATTGTTCACTGTTACCCAGCAGGTATTCAAACCAGGCTAGCTTCGGCAGCGCCTCAGCGTTGGCGAATAACCCAACGTTCGAAGCGACTTCAAAATGTTTCCTCCCCGCTGCGATGTTCTCGCGATCGGCCGGGCGAACCCAGCGCCCGGGATTAGCCTGCGCGAGAGCAAGCTCATCGGGCACCTGAATTTTGCGGAAGGCCAGATTCCCCAGAAACTCGTGATACCGAACGAAACCAGTGTGGACATTCAGAGCGATCCAGGCGCAAGCGAGCGCTGCAAATACCCATCCGGCCCTTCGAATCTTTCCGGATGATTTCAAATTGAATCGGTAAAAGCTCAAGTCCGTTGCGCGCACCAGTCTCCACATTTTGAGAGTCAGAAACGTGGTGACGATCGCGCAACCAAGCGCCATCAAAAACGGCACCAGCGCATAAACACCGCGAACGGCCAGGAAACTTCCGAGAAAGACCAGCACGCCGAGGATTTCCTCGGGCCACGTCAACGAGTAGCTTCTGCGAATGGCGTCGGACTTCGGGGCAAGGAGTGTGGGCTTGCCGAAACCGAAATAGAGCGCGTCGTTGGGACAAACGCTCACGCAATCCATGCATTTCATGCAACCGGGATCGACGACCATGCCGTATTGCTTTACCTCGGCGTGCACCAGCACGTTCGAAGTACACGTCGCCGTGCAGTGACCGCATTGATTGCAAGCAGGCGTGACCCGGATTTTTCCCGGCGAGAACTTGTCGGCCAGGCCGAAGAACCCGCCATAAGGGCAGGCATACGTGCAGAAACCTTTCTGTCCTAAAAAATACACAGTCACAAAGCCGCAGATGAAAAGAAACGGAATCGCCACGGCCACGGATGGGAAGGTTTGCCAAAAATTCGTGGTCACCAGGTGATTAGTGAATTGGGGAATGAGCGGAGCGTCTGGTGGCTTGCTGAAAAATCGGTATGCCGTTGGCCAGACAAACATGTAGAGCGCGGCCAGGAGCGGCACATACACCAGCAGGCGCGAGCGAAACGGCTTCGGATGCAGACCCATCTTCTTGAGCAGCCAGCCGCAGAAATCCTGCAACGCGAGGATATGACAGCCCCAACCACAGACAAACCGTCCGAAGATCAGTGTCGCCAAAATTGCCAGAGAAAAAAAGATGAAGCCGGCGTTGACGAATCCTTTCTGCAAAGTGTGCATCGTCTCTGAAGGCTCAATCGGCGAAACGGT
>DATBDI010000382.1:0-7205 GCA_036270025.1 Candidatus Udaeobacter sp.
TCGTCGCGCAAGTATCTGATCAGAAAACGAAGCCGTTGGTTAACCGATTGCTCTTCAAGAACGCGCTGCCGCCGCAGGGGATCGTTCACAAACGTGGAGGCCATGAGATCCGCCAGCATTTCCAAGTCGCGCAATTCCGCCAGATACCTGTCGAGTTTTGCCGGCAGCTGGCGACCGTCGTGTTTAAGATTGGCGTAAAGCTCGAGAACTTTTGCGCCAAGTGCTTCAGTCTCGACCGTAGTTTCGTCACGCGACCCAACCGCGTTAATTCTGGCAATTGGAAACGGTTTTTCCTGTTCGAAACTGGCGAAGCGCACCCGCTGCAAACCCTGTAAAATTAGATTCGATGTGCCGTCGTCACGCTCAACGCAGGCGCGAATCAGTCCGGCCGTGGCAAAATGAAAAAAATCCTCAGGCGCGTGCCATTCCGGGCAACTTGGCTTGACGAGCGTCACACAGAACATCCGGTCGTGCCGGAGCGCATGTTGAAGCATGTCGCGGTATCGCGGCTCGAAAATGTAGAGAGGCAGCAATGCGTGCGGAAAAAGAACCGCGCCGGGCAGCGGCATTACCGGCAGTTGATCTGGCAAGAGTACTGATGAACCCATCACCGTTCCCCGTTCGTACGATACCTGCAGTCCGGAAAGAGCAAGCGAAGGAGAGGTTCGCTCTTAGCTGATTCCGAGCGCGCGAAGTTCTTCGAGAGAAAGTTGTCCTTCAATGTCCGTTCGGGCCCTCAGCGATCCATAGATCAAGGCCGAGCCGGCGCGCGCCAGCAGGACGCGCGAAATTGAGCCGAGTTGGCCGATCCCCATCGCACTCACCGGCACACGCGTGTTTGGATTCCCAATGAAATCGAGCAGACGCCCGAGCTCGAGCGGCGTGTCGGTCCGCGTAGCGATCTTAAAAATGCTTGCGCCGTGCGCTTCGGCAGCGCGCGCTTTAGCCAGGAGGACACGCGTAGCGGGTGTGACTTGAAAATTGTGGAATGAAATTATCCGCTGCACTTTTCTTTGCTTCGCTAAGGTGAGCAATGGACGAAGCGTACGCACCGAGCGCAATTCAATGTCGATGTACTCAGCGTTAGGTAGAAAGCGAGTTAGCAGATTGCGCCGTTGTTGCAGTGATAATTTGTTCGCGCCGCCTTCTCGGGGATGCCGAGCGGTGATGATCGTTGGCGCCCGTAACCGTGAGATTTTTTTCTCTAACTGATCAATA
Source organism: Candidatus Udaeobacter sp. (assembly GCA_036270025.1). Classification (GTDB taxonomy): domain Bacteria; phylum Verrucomicrobiota; class Verrucomicrobiia; order Chthoniobacterales; family UBA10450; genus Udaeobacter. Next base: position 1,219 of record DATBDI010000382.1, read on the forward strand.
TTGTCTGCGAGCTGATCCAGCCGCAGTTCAAATAAATGCGGCGGGTGAGGCATTCGAGCAGCAAAATCGAGGTCCCCACACGATGTGATTACGCCCACAACTCGGCAACCTGGACGGCGTACAGCAGAAGACCGAGCTGTCATTCGTCACTTTAATTTCGTGATGCCGTGAAGCATTCTCTCGACGTACTTGGCGAGGATATCGAACTCGAGATTCATCAAATCGCCTGGTTTCGTGCAGTCCAGATTCGTGTGGTTCCTTGTGTAGGGGACGATCCAGGTGACGAAACTCTTTGGAAGAATCTCAGCGACCGTGAGGCTGATTCCGTTTACCGCGATTGATCCCTTGGCAGCGACAAATTGACCGCACTCTTCCGGCAGTTCGATCTCCAATCGAAAATCCGCGCCCCTCTTCTGGAAGGCTATGACCGGCGAGACACAATCCACGTGTCCTTGCACAAAATGCCCACCGAAGCGCTGGTTCGCAGCCAAAGCACGCTCGAGATTCACCGGGTTTCCGTGCTGCAAATGTTTAAGATTTGTGCGAGCCATCGTTTCCTCAAGGAGATCGAAATTCAGCTCGTCGCCGAGACGCGAGCTCACTGTGAGGCAGCAACCGTTAACGGCCACGCTGTCGCCGCGCCGCATTTTCTTTGCGATCCGTGGGGCGGCAATTTTCAATCGATTGGTGTCTTTTCCGGCGCCAACACCGATCACAGTGCCGACTTCCTCGATCAGACCGCTGAACATTTTTCAGTCTTAGATCAGCTTACGCACTTTCCGCAAATCAATCCGGACGTTTTGCGGCATTTTGACATGGACGTTGAGCATTAAATCTTCGGCATTAGCTTAGGCGCCGTTGCGATGACGCCGCAAGGTCCTGCCATTTTCACTATTCCAATCGAATTCATTCTATTCGGCCTGACTCTGTTCGGAATTGCGGTGTTCCATCACCACACACTGCGGGTCGCGCTGGTGGGATTGGTCACGATCGTATTTTACAAAATCCTGTTCACCGGCTTCAAAGCGGGACCTGGCGTGATGGGGTTCTTTTCGCATGCAAAGCATGAATGGGCCATCCTCATCAACTTATTATGCCTGCTGTTGGGTTTCGCGGTGCTCGCCAGCCATTTCGACAAGAGCCAAGTCCCTTTGGTTTTGCCAAAATATTTGCCTCGCAATTGGAAAGGCGGCTTCGCGTTGCTTGGCGTGGTCTGGGTGCTTTCGAGTTTCCTCGACAATATCGCCGGAGCGCTGATAGGCGGCGCGCTGGCACATCAACTCTTCCGGGCGAAAGTGCACATTGGCTATATCGCGGCGATTGCTGCGGCGTCTAACGCCGGCGGTGCGTGGAGCGTTCTGGGTGATACAACCACTACAATGCTCTGGATTGCCGGTGTTTCGCCGGCGCAAGTATTCCACGCGGTGATTGCCGCAGCCGTTTCGTTGTTTGTTTTTGGAATTCCGGCCGCTATTCAACAACACAGGTACTCGCCGATTTTGCCTTACGGTGGTGGCCATGTGCGAATCGATTGGACGCGTATTGCAATCGTCGCGCTGATTCTCTCGTTTGCTGTGGCGGCAAATGTTGTGACCAATCTCAAATTCCCAGAATACGCTGATAGCTTTCCGTTTATTGGAGTCGCCGTTTGGGTGGCAATTCTGGTTTCGACTTTGTTGCGTGCGCCGGATTGGAAAGGACTTCTGCCGGCGCTGCGGGGTTCCATTTTTCTGCTGTCGCTCGTGTTGATCGCCTCGATGATGCCGGTCGAAACATTGCCCATACCATCGTGGAAAACGAGTCTCGGTCTGGGATTCGTGTCAGCTGTTTTCGACAACATCCCGCTCACGACATTGGCGATCAAGCAGGGCGGTTACGACTGGGGCCTTCTTGCATACGCCGTGGGTTTTGGTGGCTCGATGATCTGGTTCGGATCATCGTCCGGCGTGGCTCTCTGCAGCATGTATCGTGAGGCCAAGTCGGTAACGAAATGGCTGCGTCACGGCTGGTATATCGGCGTGGCATATGTCGTTGGCTTCTACGTGATGTTGGCAGTCTTCGGCTGGCGTCCCGCTATGCCGCACAGGCGTGCGAACCCTCTACAGGTATCACAACCGTCGCCAGGCGTGCGTTCCTTGCCCTGCTGGCTTCACGCGGAACGCTGCGGATTACTGACGCAGTCCGGGCGGCTGCGTTGAATCAATCGTGCACACGCAGGCGCATATCATGTTGACGCAAACCCCGCGCGCAGGACTCCGCGTCGCAATCGCTTGTGCTGTCCTGTTTCTCTCCGGTGTTGGCGCGCTGGTTTTTGAAACGCTATGGTTGCGATTGAGCGGACTGGCGTTTGGCAACTCAGTGTGGGCTGCGGCATTGATTCTCTCCAGTTTCATGGCCGGCCTGGCGCTCGGAAACGCCATCGCTGCATCAACGAGAATTCGGCGGTGGCGACCGCTTCACCTTTACGCCTTGCTGGAGGTGCTGGTCGCTCTGCTTGGCTGCACAATTGTCTTTGGTCTTCCGGCGTTGGGCGAATTGTTGCGACCCGTGTGGCAGATGCTCTGGAATTATCAGCCCGCGCTTCTCGGACTGCGGTTCATTGTCTCTTTCCTGATTCTGCTTATACCGACAACGGCCATGGGTCTGACGCTGCCTGTGTTGATCGAAGATCCAATATTGCAGCAAACGAATTTTGGGCGCGCGATTGGTTTTCTGTACGGCTCGAACACGTTAGGCGCCGTGGTTGGCGCTGTGCTCGGTGAAGGTTATCTCATCGCGGCGTTTGGCCTTCGAGGCACAAGTTTGGCTGCAGCTTTGGCGAGTTGCATCGCTGCCGCGGTCGCTGTGTTGATAACACAAATTGAAAGGAACACGGCTGCGCTTATTCCTGAGCGCACGCTTCCTCTGCGTTTTGGCGCAAGATATAGGCTTCCGCGCCGTATGCTTTTCATCAGCTTTGGGACGGGCTGCATCCTTTTGTCGCTGGAGGTAATTTGGTTCCGATTTTTGCGGCTGTACGTGGTTTCAACGCCCACGGCGTTTGCCATAATGCTCGCGGTTGTACTGGCGGGAATCGGGCTGGGCGGCATTTCGGCGGGCATAATGCTTCGTCGCTCTGCCCGATCGAATCAATTGCTTCCTATCCTGTTGCTGCTGACGGCGATCGCAGTGCTTTTGTCATACCTTTTCTTTCCGGACGAGGCGGTAAAAACGCCCGATAGTGCCAGCCTCGCTTGGTGGCCGCAAATCGCGTTGCTGTGCGTGGCCTTAATGTTTCCCGTCTCTTTTTTGTCAGGGATTTTGTTCCCTACCATCGTTGCTCTTGTTCAGGTCAGCGTGGAAGACCGGATGAACAGCACCGGGATCACGACCTTGTTCAACACGGCGGGCGCAGCAGTTGGTCCGCTGATTGCAAGTTTCACGCTATTGCCGAGCTTCGGCATTCAGTGGAGTCTCGTCTCGTGCGCTGTCGCGTATGCTTTGCTCGCCGCGCTTACCGGCGAACAAACTGCGTCGTCCTTTAAGCGACCCATCAAATTCGTAATTGCTGGGCTTTACGCCGCGGTGATTCTCATCGTCGCAATCGTCTCATACCATCGCGCGGACACGCCTTTGGAACATGCGAGTCGTCCCTACGAACACGACGACCAGGGGCGCGCATTAGCCTACGTTGTGAAACGGATCGAGGGGACTTCAGACACATATCAATTGCTGCGTCGCGATCTTTTTGGCGAACCGTATTACTACCGGCTGTTGACGAACGCCTTTTCGATGTCGGCCACAAATCCACGCAACCAGCGTTACATGAGATTGTTTGCCTATCTTCCTCTGGCTCTTCGCCCGGAAGCGGAAGATGTGCTGCTTATCTGTTACGGCTGCGGAGTCACCGCCGACGCGCTCCTCCACGGACCGAACGTCCGGCAATTGGATATCGTGGACATTTCCAAAGAGGTGTTCGCTCTGGCTGACTTGTATTCTGGCATCAACTACTCGAACCCGCTGCGCGATCCTCGCGTCCGGCCAATTGTGCAGGACGGTCGGTTCTTCCTCCAGGCAACTCCACGCCAATACGACATTATCTCCGGCGAGCCGCCTCCGCCGAAGGTCGCTGGTGCAGTCAACCTTTACACCGAGGAATTTTTCTCGCTCATGAATAGCCGTTTGAAAGAAGGCGGAATCGCTACGTTCTGGCTGCCGATCAATCAATTGAAGGTGGAGGAAGCAAAGGCAATTCTGCGTGGGTTTCACAATGCCTTCGCCAACGCGTCTGTGTGGGCCAGCGCCGATCAGGAGTGGATTATGATGGGCATCAAAGGTCCGGGACGAAAAATAGAAGCCGAAAAACTTCGGCAGTTGTGGAATGACCCAGCCAGCGGCGCGGACCTGCGGAGGATTGGAATTGAGGTTCCCCAACAGCTCGGCGCGCTATTTTTGATGGACAGCGAAGAGATCGACCGCATCACCCACGACGTCGCGCCCCTGACCGACCTTTATCCAAAGCGATTAACCGATGAGCACTGGGACGACGAAGCAAGTCACCGCTTCGCCTTGACGTATTTGGATGGCGCCTCAGCGTTTCAGCGCTTTCTTTGGTCTCCACTCATCGGCAGAATTTGGCCTGAGGCGCTCAACCCGGAAACTGCCGGACTGCAGTCATTTTTTAATCTTCGTCAGTCACGATATCTCTCGCAAATTACTGGCAGCAACGAATTGGCCGAACTGGATCTTTATCTGCGCCGTTCTCGCCTGCGAATACCGGTCCTGGAGGTGCTGGGAAGCGACGGCTTCCGGCTGTCAATTGCGGAACGTGTGGCGAAAAAATCGCAGCCGCCTCCGCTGGAAACCATGCCAGATTTGGTTGCGGGAGCACTTGCGCAACGAGACATCAACGGCGCAATTGGTTTGCTGGAGAACGAGAAAGATCGCGGCCCATTTAGTCTCGGCGACACCTTTCTGCTTACTTATTTGTACTGTTTGAACGGCGACGTGGACAAAGCAAACGCCTTGGCCGCTAGAAACGCTGGCAAAATTAAGAAGGATTCCTTCGTTGAGTGGCTGTGGGAAAAATTGGAAAAGGACTTCGGATTCCATCCGCCGCCTTAATGCGATGCTCAGGCGCCGCGGCTCGATCGTGTACAATGGAAATCATGCCGGTTGTCGCTCCTGCGAGCCAGTCGCATCGCCGCGCCAGCGAATCGAAAGACGAACATTCATGCGTCGGCACGGCTGGGTCATTGCGTTATTGATCATCGTCGCTGCAGCGCGCTTCGCGATTCTGATGACGTCGCAAACTCATGTGCATAGCGACGAAGCGATCATTGGTCTCATGGGCAAGCATATTCTGGAATGGCGCTATTTCCCCTTCTATATGTACGGTCAGCCTTACAATGCAGGCGCGGCTTGGGAAGCGTATCTGGCCGCGATTGCGTTCGCATTTTTCGGCGTGAGCGTGATTCCGCTAAAGAGCTGCATCGTCATATTGTCGTTACTCTGTCTTTTTCTGTTTTATCGGATGTGCCTGGCGCTGTACGACGAGCGCACGGCGCTCTTAGGAGCGATTGTATTTGCGCTTACTCCTTCGCTTCTCAAGTGGCACTTCCAAGTGAGGGGTTATTCCTGGTATTTCTTGTCGATCCCGATTTTGACCATTCTTTTCGCGTCGATCGAATCAACTCCGGGTCCGAAACGAAGAGCGTTGTTTTTCTTTGGTCTCGTGTGTGGCCTAAGCATCTGGTGCTTGGAGTTGGCGATGCCGGTGGTCGCCGCATTCTGGATGTTACTAATTTTGCGCGGCAGGGTTTCACTAAAAAATGTGGCGGTCGGCTTGATCGGCATCGTGGTCGGCTATGCGCCCGCCATCGCGTTTAACCTCGCGCACCATTTTAGCAACTGGCGATATCTGATCATTGAAAGACCGGGAGGATTTTCATCGCTCTTTCAGCTTTCAACGTACGGGCGAGTTTTCCTGAATGAAATGCCGAAGTTCT
>DATBDI010000383.1:0-4772 GCA_036270025.1 Candidatus Udaeobacter sp.
GTAATCTGTAACCGCTTCGCTCTGCTTGCCGAGCCGTGTTCGTTCATCAGCTGAGGGTCGGGATAGATTCATACTTGCAGCCATACAGCGACCACAATGGCCCGACTGCTATCGGTGAACGTCGGACTTCCGCGCGACATCGAGTGGAAGGGGCGCACTGTACATACCGGAATTTGGAAGAATCCTGTGCCTGGCCGCTGCCGAGTCGGCCGGTTGAATCTGGACGGAGATGGTCAAGGCGACCTGGCCGGGCACGGAGGCGAGCAGCGCGCCGTCTTCGTCTACCAGATCGAATCGTATCGCTATTGGCAGGAAGAGCTGACGAGGAGCGACTTCGTCCATGGACAGTTCGGCGAGAACCTCACAATCGAAGGTTTGCCCGATGACACCGTGTGCATTGGCGATCGTTATCAAATTGGCAGCGCGCAGTTCGAGGTCACCCAACCTCGCGTAACTTGCTATCGCGTCGGCATCAGGATGAACGAGTCACGGATGCCGGCTTTGCTGACATCAAGCGGACGGCCCGGATTCTACTTCCGCGTCCTGCGGGAAGGCGAGGTGGGTGCTGGCGACGAAATTCTGAAGGTGGGAGAAGCGAACGAGCGAATGACCGTTGCAGAGATCAACGCCCTGCTCTATTCGGCGAACCATGCGCGCGATCGACTGGAACGCGCATTGCGGATCGAAGCGCTTTCGCCCGGGTGGCGCTCGTCGTTTGAAGCGTTACTGCAGAGCCAAACAACGGCCGTCGCCGGGAGTGGGAACGCAGGCCTGGCGCCTGCAGCAGCCGCGCATCCGGTTGCGCCAGGATTTCGGCCGCTCGTGGTGAAAGAGATAGATCATGAGTCGGTGGACGTTCTCTCGCTGACGATGCACAGCGCAGACGGTCAACCGTTGCCAACAGCTTTGCCCGGCCAATACCTGGTCTTACGTCTTCAACGGACCCTTGGCGGCGCGCCACTTTTCCGCTGTTACTCCCTTTCGGAAGCGCCCTCCGCGGACCGCTATCGAATCAGCGTGAAGATTGAGCCGAATGGGGCCGGTGGAACGTACCTGCGCGACCATGTCCGGTTGGGCGATTTTCTCGATGTTAGCTCGCCGCGCGGAAACTTCATTCTGCAGTTGGGAGAGCGCCCCATAGTGCTACTAAGTGCGGGAATTGGGGCGACGCCCGTTCTGGCAATGCTGTACGCACTAGCGGCCGTCCGCTCGTCGCGGCAAGTGTTGTGGCTGCACGCAGCTCGCGATGGGCAACACCATCCGTTTGCCGCCGAAGTCCGCCGCCTCATGCTCGAACTCCCGCACGGCCGCAGCTTTGTTTGTTACAGCAGGCCGGATTCGCGCGACAAGGCAGGTGAAGATTTCGATGGTACTGGTCATCTGTCGCGATCAGTCTTCGACGAGGTTGGCGTCCCACGAGACGCGGATGTCTATCTCTGCGGTCCCACTCGCTTTATGTCAGACATGAAAGAAGTGCTCGCGACGTTGGGCGTGGCGCCACAGCGGATTCACGTCGAAATCTTTAACGGCAGCGAGTCGATAACGCCTGGTGTCGTCGGCGCAGCGATGCCAGCTCCGCATCTGCCCGACAACGACGCCAACACCGGTCTCCTGGTAACTTTCGCGCGCAGTGGGATCGCGGCTCATTGGAAGGCGTCGGCCTACAAGAGCATCTTGGAGCTAGCCGAGTCGTGCGACGTCCCGGTCCGTTGGTCGTGCCGGACCGGTGTTTGTCACACCTGTGAAAGCGGGTTGATTTCGGGGTCGGTCGTCTACGGACCCGAGCCACTCGACAAACCCGCCGACGGCAACCTTCTCATCTGCTGCTCACAACCGATTCGCGACGTCGTCATCGATCTGTGAATGTCACGGACGGTTGCCAGTGACGTCCGGCCGCAAGTGAAGGAGCAGGGCGCCGCTTATCAAACCGAAGCCGATGCGCGGCGCGACGAACGCAACCAGCATAGCAATCGTGAAACCTGCAAGAACAACGAGTGATCGGCGCCTTGCAATTCGCCGAGTATGCGCGGGCACCTGTGTGGCAGCCTCGCCGGTCAATACTTCGCGCTCGAATGCATTGTACGCAATGTCGATGCACACGAACAGTCCGGCGTAAAACACCACGGGAGCCGACGCGAGCCTGGTGCGCGCAACCCATGCCGTCGCAAAAGGGAGGAGCAACACCAGGAACAGATGGATGAAATTCATCCATATCAATTGCAACGTCGGAGGACCCACGAACCGCATGAGGTAATGGTGGTTTATCCAAATAATCGCGATGAATAGGAAGCTCACCGCATAGCTGATTCCTGTGGGCCACAAAGGCCAGAGAGCGGAGAATGCCGGTTGATCCGGGGCGTTGAGCTCCAGCACCAAGACGGTCAGGGCCACCGCGAAGATCGCGTCCGAGAATGCAGCCAGCCGATCCGCGGTGATCTTTTCTTTACGCATGCAGCGCTCCTGGGAGTGAGCAACAGCTCGATCGACATTAATTACTGGCACGAAGAAGGGGCGGAGGAGAACAGTGGGATAAGTCCCTCGACGAGGGTGGGGTGAGTTAGTATCCCGTCGCGCAGCGCGGTATACGGAAGGCCTCCTAGCATTGCAATTTGCACGGAGGACAAGATTTCCCCTGCGTCAACGCCGAACCCGGTGAATCCAAGGATGCGGTCGGTGTTAACCTCGACCAGTGCTTTCAGGAATCCGCGTGTTTCGGACAGTGTGGTCGCGCGCATGACCGCAGCCATCGGAATCTTGAACAAACGATAGGCAATGCCTCGCTCCCTGGCCTGCTTTTCACTTATTCCGATGTGCGCCAATTCCGGGTCGGTGAACATGCAGGAAGGAATCAATCGGCCTGTTGTTACGCGTTTGCCGCCAGTAATGCTGTCATGGACAACGCGGAAATCATCCACGCTAACGTGAGTAAACTGCGGGCTGCCGGCTACCTCGCCGATCGCCCAAACGCCGGGTGCAGTCGTTGCCAGCTGCTCGTTTACTTTGATGTAACCGCGATCGGTCAACTCTACGCCGGTCAGTTCCAGTCCTATTCCTTCCGTGTTCGGAGTCCGCCCGGCAGCGAGCAGAAGATGACTGCCTTGTAGCGTTTTCTCCTGGCTGCGTTGTCCGATTTCAAGTGTTACTGACTGTCCTGATGTACCGGATATCCTCCTGACCTTCGCGTTCGGAACGAAGTCGATACCTTCATCCTGAAAAAGCTGTTGCAGAGCTTCCGAGACGTCGTCGTCTTCCTGATGCATTAGTCGACTGTTGCGATCGAGCACAGTCACCTTGCTTCCGAATCGGCGCATCGCCTGAGCTAACTCCACTCCGACATAGCCGCCGCCGATGACAAGTAGATGTCCGGGTAATTGATCCAGTTCCAGTGCTTCGATATGTGTCAGCGGTTGCGCCTCAGCAAGACCCGGAATTGATTCACGCATAGCGCGAGTGCCCGTGTTGATGATTACATTTCTTCCACGAAGCCGACGTGTTGTTCCATCAGGAAGGATGGTTTCGATCGTTTTGGGAGCGACGAAGCGACCCGATCCAAGAATGAATTCCGCGCCGCTCTTCTTATAATTGTCGAGATAGACGTTATTCCAGTGCGACACCATTCTGCGTTTGCGCTCGCGGACGGCGCGCATGTCGATCGCGAAATCTCTCCTGGGTATCCCAAACTCTTCACTTCGGCGAAAGTAGGAGGCGACCTTTGCACTGTGAATGACGTTCTTGCTCGGCAAACACGCGATGTTTGGACACGAGCCACCGACATATTTGCGCTCGATCACCGCGACGCGTTGTCCTTTGCTGGCAAAAGTCCACGCGGCGAGTGTTCCACCGGTACCACTGCCAAGAATCACCAAGTCGTATTCTTCAACCTTATCATTATGTCGTGAAGGAGTGTTTTGGGTTGCGCTCATGGCTTGTTCCTTCGGAAATACGCCCTACACCCCCTTTATCTCGCCGCCATCCATGCGAACGGACGTGCCTGTCATCCATTTTGCTGTCGGCGAGGCCATGAAACCAAGTAGGTCGGCAATTTCTTCCGGTCGTCCGTACCGGCTAATACCGACTTGTTCCGGAAACTTGTTCGTTGCTTCTTCTACGGTCATGTTGTTAGCCGGTGCCCACTTCTCCAAGAACGAACGTCGTCGTCCCGTCATCACAGCGCCAGGGATGATGCTATTGACTTGCACGCCGTCTTTGATTCCCTGTTCAGCGAAAGCCTTAGCAAGCGCGATAATGGCAGCATTCGTCGCTGCTACAGCGGCAAAGCCCGGCTTTGGATCTAACGCGGCACTGCCGGACATGAATACAACAGAGCCGTTTGAAACTTTCAGCGCGTCCCAAGCACGTATCGTTACTCGGCGTGCTGCATGCAGCTTCAACTCCATGCCCGCTTGCCACTGTTCGTCAGTCATCTCAAATAGGTCGATTTGCGGCACTGCTCCCGCGATGTTTAACAAGGCATCGATTCTGCCAAAGCGGTCCAAAGTCCTTTTAATGAGAGTTTCGGGAGCTTCGGGCTTGCTCAAATCGAGCTCGCAAATCAGAGGCTCGGCTCCCGCTGACTTCACAGCCATGGCTACCTCCGCCAGTGCGGCTGCATTTCGTGCGGCGAGCACAATCGCTGAGAAGTCCCGTGCCAGCCGAATAGAAGTAGAACGGCCGATGCCTTGGCTTGCGCCGGTCACGATTGCAACAGATTGATTCGTTTTCATTTCCTAAAAAGTGATGGTGATTGTTCCTGCTAGGACAGTGTTTCTTGT
>DATBDI010000384.1:0-1533 GCA_036270025.1 Candidatus Udaeobacter sp.
TGCGCAAATCGACACGGCGATTCATGACGCGGATGCGCAACAGGCGCAGCTGCAGTTCCTGCAGGACGAGGCGCGGCGCCAGCAAGACTTGCTGAAACGCAGAGTTGTTTCACCCACTGACGCCGAGCGCGCCGACAGCTCGGCCAAGTCGCAGGAGAAAAACGTCGCCGCAGCGAGGACGCGCGTAGCGCAGGCGCGCGCACAGCTGGCCGATATTGATGCGCAGTTGGCGGAAATGCGGGTCGTTGCGCCAGCCGATTCCATTCTGGAAGTGCTGAGTGTGAAGGTGGGCGACGTGCTGCCAGGGAATCGCGAAGCGGCCACACTGCTGCTGACCGGACATCTGTGGGTTCGTGTTTACGTTCCAGAATCGTGGCTTGGTCTGATCAAGCTGGGCGAGCACGTCCGCGTCCGTGTCGATTCGTTTCCTGGCGAAGATTTCGACGGCGTTGTCGAGCAAATCAGTCGACAGGCTGAATTTACTCCGCGAAACGTTCAAACAGTTGCTGATCGTATTAAGCAAGTGTTCGGCGTGAAGATTCGTCTGCCCAGCGACGACGATCGTTTGCGCGCCGGAATGGCCGCGGACGTTTATTTTCCAAATGTGAAATGAGGAGCAGTAATCAACGAATCAGGAAAGCAGGAAAAAAGGAAATTCAGAACTCTTGTTTTGCTTTCCTGCGTTCCTGTTTTCCTAATTCGTCTTTATGTCTGAACGGATGATCGAAGTTGAAGGGCTCACGAAGCGCTTCGGCGCATTCACGGCTGTCGATCACGTTTCGTTTTCCGTCGGGAAAGGATCGATTTTCGGCTTTCTCGGTCCGAACGGTTCCGGAAAAACCACGATGATCCGGATGCTGTGCGGAATTCTGGAGCCGACTGAAGGCACGGCACGCATCGGCGGCCATGACATCGTGCGCGATTTGGAGCCGATCAAGGAATTGATCGGTTACATGTCGCAGAAATTTTCGTTGTACGATGAACTGACGGTGAACGAGAATCTGATCTTTGCCGGAAAACTCTATGGCCTGAGCGGCCGCGAATTGAATCAGCGCCGCGACGAAATGATCGCAACGACGCATCTCGAGCCGTACATCGATAGACGCGCGGCTCAGCTTTCCGGCGGCTGGCGCCAACGTCTGGCGATGGCTTGCTCGCTGATGCACAAGCCGAGTGTGCTGTTTCTCGATGAGCCTACCGCGGGCATCGATCCGGTCGCGCGTCGCGAGTTATGGGATCTGCTGTTCCAGTTCGCCGGCAAAGGCATGACCCTTTTCGTAACGACTCATTACATGGATGAAGCGGAACGCTGCGATCACGTCGGCTATATTTACATGTCGAAATTGATCGTCTGCGGCGAGCCGGACGAGCTGAAACAATTGCCCGAAGTGAATGCGCCGGGAACGCGCCGGCTCGATGTGATCTGCGACCACGTGACCACGGCACTGCACGCCATGCATGAGATGCCCGGGGTGCGCAGCGCCACGGTGTTCGGTCAATCGATGCATTTGCTCGTCGATGACAATGTTAAAC
>DATBDI010000385.1:0-1748 GCA_036270025.1 Candidatus Udaeobacter sp.
TTTGCTCTGCTTCTTTTTTCCGCGGTTAATACGTCGCTTGTTGCGCTGATTAACCTTCAATTTCTGCTCGCACGCGATCGCGAAATTCCCAAAGTCTTTCAACGACTCAACAAATGGGGCGTGCCGTCGCTGGCCATGCTCATGGCTACAGTCGTGCCCGTGTTGCTCGTCCTTCTCGTCAAGGATATCTCCGGCCTGGCAGAGCTTTACGCCGTCGGCGTCGTCGGCGCGATTGCGACAAACCTCGGCGCCACCGCCACGGATCGAACACGCCCAATCAGACCATGGGAACGCGCGTTCATGTTCGTGACGTTCCTGCTTATGGCTGCGATCGAACTTTCGTTGCTCATCGACAAGCCGAATGCTCGCTACTTCGTCATTACAGTGCTGCTTATCGGATTAATTCTGCGGGGACTCGTGCAGGAACGCAGGATGAAAAAGGAAGCTGCGCCCGCGCTCTCGCCACCACAATTAGGTGTCGATGTCGCGCGTCCAACCTCCGAAGCGCCGGCCCCCCCAGGGGGCGAAGCAATCCTGTGCGCGGTTCGCAGCGCAGGGCGTACGCTCGACTTCGCGTTGCGAGAAGCACCCAGGGCCGGCTCGCGTCTTTACCTGCTCTTCGTGCGTGAACAACCGTTCATGACAGAAGAGGATGCCAGGCGCAAATGGCAGCAAGACCCAGAAGCCAGCGCAATTTTCGCCGAAGCGAAACAGAAAGCCGAGAACATCACGCCGCTGTTCTGCTATGCAGTGAGTCCCTCGGCTGCCGAGACGATTGTCGATGTTGCCGCGACGCTCGGTGCATCACGCGTCATTCTCGGCGCGCCACAACGCAGCGCGCTGATAAATCTGCTGCGCGGAAACGTCATCCGCGAAGTATCCAATTCTTTGCCGGAAGAAATTGATCTGGTGGTCTATGCGTGAAGATGGACGAGCACTTCAATCTCGGCTGTCTGCGGGAACATGTCGAGCGGCGTGACCGACTCGATAATGAATTTTTGGTGCAACTCTTTCAGGTCGCGCGCCAGAGTCGGCGGATTGCATGAAACGTAGATCAGCGTTTGCGGCGCGAGATCGATGATGGCCTTGCGCACGTCTGCACTCAGCCCCGTAGCCGGAGGATCGATGATGAGCGTGGTAGGGGCGATTGACCTCAATCGCCCGTTCCCGGCGTCGTTTGCGCCCGGCGGGCGGTTCGGGTGAACCGCCCCTACCTTTTGCAATTCCTCTTCCACGTCGCCTGCAATGTAGGTTTCCTTCTCCGTCGGGTTTTCCTTCGCCGCCGCTATTGCAAATCGATCCCAATCAATCCCAATGACGCGCTCGAATTTATCGAGCAATGCTTTTGCAAAAAAGCCCGAGCCGCAATAAGCGTCGATCAGCAGTTGTTGATTCGGCGGCACGAGATTGACGATCAAATCGCGCAGCGCATCTGCGACCGCATCGTTAGTTTGGGAGAAAACGGGGGCACTCTCTGAACCCCGCAACGTGTAATGCCCATCGCGTACGTCTCTTTGTAAGCGCAACTCCGCGAGCGCGACATTGACTTCGTCCCTCGAAATTGGGCAACGCTCGATGTCGAGCAAGGTATGCGAATCGCGTCGGAAAAACCCTATCACCCCGTCCTGCGCGTGCACAGTGATGCGATTGCGGTATGCGTACGGCTTGGGAGAAGGGACGATCGGCCGCATCGGAACGTCCTTGAGTTTGCCGATTCGCTGCAGTGCGTCACGTACCTGTCGCCATTT
>DATBDI010000386.1:0-6490 GCA_036270025.1 Candidatus Udaeobacter sp.
TCCACCCATTCCGAGAACCACCTGAGGCTTGAATTTGCGATAGAGAGTCCGGCAAACGGCGAAGCTTTCGTAAAACCGGCGAGCGAAACCGAAGAGCGCTGGCGAAAACGCCGAAGGCAATCCGACGGTCGGTAATTTTTCGAACCGGAAATTATCGTGCCCGGAGACTGCCAGCGCGTCGATTTCCTTTTCGGAAATCAACAGCATGACTTCGTGGCCGCGGTCGCGCAGCACTTCCGCGACAGCGATTCCCGGGAAAAGATGCCCGCCTGTGCCTCCGCATGCGATCACTGCATTCATATTCGATTCATGTGATTTGTATCACTCATGCTACATCAAATCCGGGGCAACACTCTTGCGTGCATGGTAGCGCGTTTCACCTGCGGCGTTTCCAGAATGCCCTGCCGATAAATGTTCAGCAACAGACCGACGCCGAACATGCAGGCCACGAGGTTGGAACCTCCATAGCTGATAAACGGCAGCGGCAAACCCTTGTTTGGCAGGAGTGAGGTGGTAACGCCGATGTTAACCGCGGCTTGCAAAGCCACGAGCGAAACAATGCCGCACCCGAGCAGCAGACCGAAACGATCTTTGGCGTGCAGCGCAATCATGATGCCGCACACGATGATGATCACGAATAAGAAAACCACCAGCAAACTAGCGCGCAGACCAAGCTCCTCGCCGATGATTGGAAAAATAAAGTCGGTGTGCGCATAAGGCAGATATAGCATTTTTTGCCGGCCGTTGCCCAGCCCAAGCCCCTCCATTCCACCGCTGCCCCAGGCGATTAACGCCTGCATCTGCTGCAGGCCGGCGTCGTCTTTGTAATTTTCCGGATGTAAAAAAGCTGAGAGTCGCCCCATGCGTTCGGAGATTCGAGTTGCAACGATCAAAAGCGCGCCGAGGCCTGCGAACGCCAGGCCTCCGAGCCACAGCGGGTTGGCGCCGGCAACAAACATAATAACAAACGCCGTTGTTCCGATCAGCGCCGTTGTCCCCAGATCGACCTCGCACAGCACAAGCGCAGCGGGCACGGCAATGATCGCAAGTGGAAGAATGAATCCAAAGATCACGTTGGCGCTCGGCTTCTCGTATCGCGCAAACCAAGCAGCGAGGAAAAGGATTGTAGCCAGCTTGGCCAGTTCAGATGGCTGAAACGTGAAATGGCCCCAACCTATCCAGCGGCGCGATCCGTTAAGGCGCATCCCGATGTGCGGAACATAGCAAAGCGCGAGAGCTACAAGCGCCAGTGCAAACCAAAGCCACCATGTCCGACGCCAAATATGATAATCGACCAGCGCGGCGACGATGCACACTACAAGCCCCACACCAAACCAAACCGCCTGCCGCTTGATAAAGAAATAGACGTCGCCGTGGCTATCGCGCGCAAAGGCGCTTGTGCTGAAAAGCATCACGATGCCGATGACCAGCAGCCCCAGCACCGCGAGAAAGAGAATGTAGGCACTCTTACGATGCATAATTAAGAGAAGGCCCCATTTTCATTTTCTCTTTTTCGTTGTTTCGGCGATCTTCTGCCTCGTTGCTTTCGGAATCAGCAGCTTCTGCCCAATCTGCAACTGGCGCGGGTTTTCGATGTGGTTCAGCGCAATCAGATCGTCGTAAGAGACATTCAGTTTCTTCGCAATTGTGACCGGTTTGTCACCTTTCTTCACGATGTATGTCTTGCCAGAAGACGCAGGCGTCTTGGCATGTTCGTCTTTCAATGGCGGATGTGAAGGTTTTGCAGCCTGCGGCGTGATCTCCTTTTGCGCCACGACCGGTCGTGCCTTTGGAACAATTGGCTGAGGCGCCGTTGCCGCGGTCTCCTTCGGTTTGTTTTCGGCGTTCGCCGGGGTTGGCGGCACGAAGGAACTCTCTCGCGTCTTGATGGCGTTGAACGCGATGATTCCAGACACAGCTACGACGTGCAACAGGAGAACGATCAGCAGCGCTCGCGACAACTTCATGTTTGGCTCCGGGATGTCATCGAAATCCATTCCCGCAGACGCAGCGGAAGCGCGGCGCGCGGTCGCGGCCATAAGTTTTCTAGATCTGAAGAGCTGCGGGATTTTCATCGGGCTGTATCGGGCAGGGCTCGTACGAGGGCGCGAAACTGATCGCCGCGATCGGCATAGCTTTTGAACATGTCGAACGACGACGTACCGGGTGAAAACAGAACCACGTCGCCGGGCTGTGCCGCCGCATACGCGCGCTCGACTGCGTCCGCGAGCGAATTTGCGATTTCCGATTTCACTGCACCGTTCCAAGATCGGCTGATGCTCTCGGCCATTTCGCCGATCAAAATTGTCGATTGGACCTTTTCCTTCACGACGGAGCGAATCGCATCGAAGGTAAAACCCTTGTCCTTGCCGCCAGCGATCAAAACGACGGGCTTATTCTGCGCGCGCAGCGCTTTGTCTACCGCGTCGAGGTTCGTTGCCTTGGAATCGTTCACGTACTCGACGCCGGCGAGTTCGCGCACAAATTCGCAGCGGTGCGGTCGCGGCTCATAAGCACACAGTGGAGGCACCATCTGCTTGAATGACAGGCCGCGCGCCAGGCCGGCGGCGAGTGTGGCCATTAAATTCTCGATGTTATGCAAGCCGCGCAGTTTCGTGTCCGCCAGGCGCAGGACCACATCGTCATGGTAAATAATCGCGCCTTCGAAAACGCGGAAGTCAGCTTGATTGGTATAAGCGCTGAACGTGATTTTGCGAGCGCGAATTGCAGGCAATTTGTCCAGAGCGTTTACCACCGCTACATCGGAGTCGGCTTGATTTTCAAAAACGCGCAGCTTGGCCGTGCGATAATCGGCGACGGAGCGATAACGGTCGAGATGGTCTGGAGCGAAATTGAGCCACACGCTGATCGCGGGACGAAACGTGCGAATCCCTTCGAGTTGGAACGAGCTCACCTCGACTGTAAGGACATCGAACGGCTGCTTTTCCCGAGCGACTTCCGAGAGCGGTTTACCGATGTTTCCGCAGGCGATCGTTTGCTGGCCGCAGGCATTCAGCATTTGAGCCAGCATTTCGGTCGTGGTTGTTTTTCCGTTTGTGCCTGTAATGGCAATGATCGGGATGTCGCAAGACCACGAGGCCAGCTCGAGTTCACTGATCATGTCGATGCCGCACGACGAAAAGTTGCGCGCCAATCGCGAAGCCGGATCGATGCCGGGACTGATGATGCCCAGCTGGTAGTCGGAGGATTCTTCATCAGCCGCCGCCCCACAAATCACGCGCACGCCATGTGCGCGAAGGTTGTCGATTGTCGATTTGAGCAGCTTATTCTCCTCGGCGCTATCGAGTACCGTGACCTCTGCACCCTCGGATTTCAGTAGAAGCGCCGCAGCGCTGCCGCTCAGTCCTGCGCCTAGGACGGCGATGGGTTGATCTTTGTAACGCCCGTTCTTCATCTCAGTTTCAAAGTCGCCAAACCGAGCAACGCGAAGATGATTGACAGGATCCAGAATCGAACGACGACTGTGCTTTCCTTCCAACCGGTCAATTCGAAGTGGTGATGGATCGGAGACATGGCGAAAAAGCGTTTCCCGGTGAGCTTGAAACTCAACACCTGCAAAATTACCGAGAAGGCCTCGAGCACGAACACGCCGCCGACGACAACCAAAAGCAGTTCTTGCTTACAACAGATCGCCACAACGCCCATCATGCCGCCGATCGCCAGCGACCCTGTGTCGCCCATGAAAACTCTCGCTGGAGGACCATTGAACCAGAGAAACCCCAGGCCAGCGCCCACCAATGACGCGCAAACGACAGTCAGTTCTCCTGCAAAAGGATAGAATGGAACCTGCAAATATTCGGCGATCCGGAAATTGCCAGCCGCGTAACACAGCAAAGCGTATGCAAACGCGGGACTGATTGTGCAACCGATCGCCAAACCGTCGAGGCCATCGGTGAGGTTCACCGCGTTCGATGCGCCGACAATTACCAGCGCGAAGAAAACGAATGTAAACCAGCTCATGTTCACAATGACAGGTGATTTCACGAACGGCACGTAGAGCGAGCGCGCCTGCACTTCCAATAATGGACTCGTGAGAAAAACGGCCGTTACGATCGCCGCCAGCGCAATTTGAAAAAATAGTTTGATCCGGCCGCTGATCCCGTCGGATTTCTTTTTGGACACCTTGAGGTAATCATCGGCAAAGCCGAGTCCGCCGAGATAAACCATGCTAAACAGGACCAGCCAGACGAATCGATTGTCCGGACGCGCCCATAAGACGCTCGAGAAAACGACGGCTCCGATAACGAGCACGCCACCCATGGTGGGCGTTCCTTGTTTGACGCCGTGCAATTCAGCAAGGCGGTGGACTTCTGCCGCTCCACGAATCGGTTGACCGACTTTCAACACCGTCAACTCGCGAATAACAAGATTTCCAAAAACCAGCGTGCCAAGGAATGCGGTCACCGCCGCGGCAATGGCTCGGAAGGTGACATAAAGGAAAACGTTGAACCCGATGAAGTGTTCGCTCAGGCGATGGAGGTAGTACATCATGGCGAACTCACCAGTGACGAATGACGAGCCGCGAAATGCTCGATCACTTCCTCCGTTCGCGCGGCGCGGCTGCCTTTGATCAGGACAAGATCGCCAGGCGCAATGTTGTCATGCAGCCGTTCTGCCGCTTCGGACGTCGAGCTTACCACCGCTGTGTTTTGCAAACCGGCGCGCCTTGCGCCGTCGGCAATCGCGGCGGCAGTCTCTCCGATCACGATCAAGTGATCAATTTTCAGCGCGGCGGCGGTTTCGCCGACTTCGCGGTGTCCCCGCTCGGATTCTCCGCCCAATTCCCGCATTTCACCCAGCACAGCGATGCGTTTTCCATTCGAATCCAGTTCAACCAGCGTATGTAAAGCCGCTTTCATCGAATCGGGGTTTGCGTTGTAGCTGTCGTCGAGAAATTGAACGCCACCAATTTCCTTGATTTGCAAACGGGCCTTGGTGAGCGGCGCGGCAACCAGACCGGCAGCGCAATCTTCCAGCGAGAGACCAAACACACGGCCGGCGGCTACTGCGAGCAATGCGTTTTGCACCATGTGTATGCCTGGAACAGCCAATTGCGCGCGGCAGCGATGCGCTCCCTCGAGGATCGTGAAATCCGTCCCGGTTCCGCTCTGGCTGATTTCATCGGCTCGAATCATCCCTGCGCTGGTGCCGGCCAGGATCATTTTTCCCCGCGCACGCGCCGCAATGCGATCCGTAAACGGATCGTCCGCATTCAAAATCACTGTTCCGCTGGCGCCCACTGCTTCAGCAAGCGCCCCCTTCTCCTCGGCAATTCGCTCTCGCGAACCCATGAACTCAATGTGCGCGACACCAATGTTCGTGATGATGGCCACATCGGGTGCGGCGAGTTTCGCCAATGCCGTGATTTCGCCGGGGTGGTTCATGCCGATCTCCCAGACCGCGACTTCATCCTGCGAGCCGGCTTCCAGCATTGTGCGCGGAAGGCCGACATGATTATTGAAATTTCCTTCTGTCTTCGTGACACGAAAACGGCGGGCGAGAACCGCTGCGGTAAAATCTTTCGTGCTCGTCTTGCCGTTGCTGCCCGTAATTGCGACTACCCTTAATGAGAGTGATCTGCGGTAGTTCGAAGCGAGTTGCTGGTACGCTTGCAGAGTGTCTTCCGCGCGGACGAGCGCGAAATTTTCGGGAACTTGCCCGTTCCAATTGGACTCGACGATCGCCCCGGCTGCGCCGGTCTTTGCGACGGCCTCGACGAAATTGTGCGCGTCAAAATTTTCGCCACGCAATGCGACAAAGAGCTCTCCCGGTTTCAGCGTGCGCGAATCTGTGCTGACCTTGTTGACGACAAGATCTCCATGTCCAGGCGACAACGAGCCTCCGGCGAACTGCGCGATTTGAGAGAGCGGAAGCGGATTCATCTTATCGTCAAAACTCCATCGGATGGTTTTCAATTGCCCGTCGCGCGACTTGAATATCGTCGAACGGAATCGTGTAATCCCCGAACTCCTGATAGTTTTCGTGACCCTTGCCCGCGATCAACACAATGTCTCGTGGTCGGGCCATGGCAATCGCGCGATCGATCGCCTGGGTGCGATCGACAATCTTTTCGTAGTGATTGGTACGGAACCCTTTTTCGATCTCATCGATGATCGCGTCCGGTTTCTCCTTGCGCGGATTGTCCGACGTGATGATGGAGTAATCAGCAAGGCGATCTGCCATCTCGGCCATTAGGGGACGCTTTTGCCGATCGCGATCGCCGCCGCAGCCAAAAACGGCGATTAAACGGTGCGGCTCCAATTCCCGTAAAGTTTTGAGCACATTCGCGAGTGCATCGGGCGTGTGCGCATAATCGACAAACACTTGAAATTGTCGTTTCGCGGGCACCACTTCCAAGCGGCCCGGCACTTGCGGCGACTTGGCAAGACTAAACACTGCGGTTCGCAAACTGATTCCCAAAGCAGTGGCCGCAGCGAGCGCTGCCACGGAGTTTGTCACGTTGAACCGG
>DATBDI010000387.1:0-5679 GCA_036270025.1 Candidatus Udaeobacter sp.
CTTGCCCTGCTTGCCGCTGATTGTTCCGCTGTCGATTAAATTCACTAATTCATCCAGCGCTTCCGGCGGAATCGGACAGTCACCGATCGTTTTGCCAGCAGCACTGAGCGCGTTCTGCAAGTCGTTCAGTATCCAGTTCGCGACGTTTTTGGAGTTCTTTGCGCCTTGGGCTGCTGCTTCAAAGTATTTTGCCAACTCCAGATCATTCGCCAGCACCGCCGCGTCGTACGGGCTCACCTGATATTGCTGGACAAAACGCGCGCGCTTCGCTTTCGGCAGCTCCGGCACCCGGTCACGCACTTCGGCAACCAACACGTCAGTTTTCACCGGCACGAGATCGGGATCGGGAAAATAACGGTAATCATGGGCGAACTCTTTTGTACGCATGAGAAATGTTTCGCCCGCGGCATCGTCCCAGCCGCGTGTCTCCTGCTCGAGGTGTTCCCGGCTTTCGAGGACACTGACCTGACGCCGGATTTCATACGCCAGCGCGCGTCGCACACCGCTGGTCGAGTTCATGTTCTTTATCTCAATTTTTGCGCCGAGTTCGGTTTGGTTTTCCGGTCGAACTGAAACATTGCAGTCGCAACGCAGCTGTCCTTTCTCCATGTCGGCGTCACTTACCGCTCCGTAGACCAGGATCTGTTTAAGCGAAGTCAAAAACGCGAAGGCTTCCTCCGGCGAATTGATTTCCGGTTGCGTCACGATCTCCATCAAGGGCGTGCCGGCCCGGTTGAAATCGATTCCCGTGCTGTTTTCGAAATGAAAACTCTTCGCTACATCTTCCTCGATATGAATTCGCACCAGATGCACTTCCTTATCCGATGCCGCGATGTTCTTCTGCGCATCCTTGGGGTAAGCGAGATCGTGCAGCGGTACGCTGCCATTGGTGCAAAGCGGCATGTCGTATTGCGAGATCTGATAATTCTTCGGCATGTCCGGGTAGAAATAATTTTTCCGGTCGAACTTGCAGACCGGCGCGATGTCGCAGCCGAGCATCATGCCGGTGAGCACCGTCATGCGCAGCGCTTCATGATTCATCACGGGCAATGCACCGGGCATGCCGAGGCAAATCGGACAGGTATGCGCGTTCGGCTTCGCGCCGAATTCAACCGGAGACGCGCAAAACATCTTGGAGCGCGTCTTGAGCTGGACATGCACTTCCAATCCAATCGTGGCGACGTACGTCATGGGATTCCGTGTATTCGTTGAAGCGTTAAAGCGTCAAAGACGGGTGTCATTCTGAGCGAAGCGAAGAATCTCTGGTTATTTCTGTCGACTCAAGTAGCAGAGAAACATAGCCAGAGATGTTTCGCTTCGCTCAACATGACAAGCAAAAGCTGAATTGCGCGGACGTTTCCAAGCTGATCAATCGGCAATCGGCAATCGGCAATCGGCAACTGAAATCGCTCGTTGTCGCAATGCGTGGTCGCACAGCACCAGTGCGGTCATGGCTTCGACAATCGGCACTGCCCGTGGAAGCACACACGGATCGTGGCGTCCTCGCGCTGCGAGTTCGCTTTTCTGTTTCGAACTCGTGACGGTTTTCTGCGGAAGCGCAATCGTCGCCGGCGGTTTAAACGCAACACGAAAGTAAATGTCCTCGCCATTGCTGATGCCGCCCTGCACGCCTCCAGAGTTGTTCGTTCTGGTGCGAATTTTTCCTTCACGCATCTCAAATGGATCGTTGTGCTGTGAGCCGCGCATTCTTGTAGCTGCAAATCCAGAGCCGATCTCGAACCCTTTTGCGGCGGGTATGCTCAACATTGCCTTCGCCAGGTCGGCTTCGAGTTTGTCGAAAACAGGTTCGCCGATTCCAGCCGCAATGCCGCGCGCGACGCACTCGATCACGCCACCCACCGAGTCGCCCGCATCGCGAATTTGCTCGATGAGCGAGATCAT
Source organism: Candidatus Udaeobacter sp. (assembly GCA_036270025.1). GTDB lineage: Bacteria > Verrucomicrobiota > Verrucomicrobiia > Chthoniobacterales > UBA10450 > Udaeobacter. The sequence goes on from DATBDI010000387.1 coordinate 1,903, forward strand.
CTGTTTCGCTGCATTGGCGTCGGGGCAACGAACGATGTTTCGTTCCACCTCTTTCATTGTCACAGCAGCACGATCGATCTGCGCGATGACGTCGTGAATTTGCGCGACAAACGCGACGATTTCGAAGTTCGGATAGAGCGCCAGCAATATTTTTTTTGCAATCGCACCGGATGCGACGCGACCAATCGTCTCGCGCGCAGAGGCGCGACCGCCGCCCTGCCAGTTTCGAATTCCGTATTTGGCTTCGTAAGTGTAATCGGCGTGTGAGGGACGAAATTTGGCTGCGATCTCGCTGTAATCTTCAGGTCGCGCGTCCTTGTTGCGAACGACAATCGCGATGGGAGTGCCGAGCGTTCTTCCCTCAAAAACACCAGACAGAATCTCGCAGCGGTCTTCCTCTTTCCTTTGCGTGGTAAGTTTGCTTTGACCCGGACGGCGCCGATCCAGCTCGCGTTGGATATCCGCTTCGCAAACCTCAATCCGTGGCGGGCAACCATCAATCACCACGCCGATTCCGCCGCCATGGGATTCACCGAAAGTGGTGACACGAAAGAGCTGACCGAAGGTATTGCCCATGAGCGGCATTGTAGCACAGGCATCTTGCCTGTGGGGCCACCGGGCGCCTCGCCTGGTGACGTTCTGATTTGGCAGGCAAGATGCCCGCCTGCCGCACAGCCGAGACGGCTGCGCTACTAAATCGCCTCGAACGCGAACTTCAGGTCATCGATTAAGTCGCGCACGTCTTCCACGCCTACTGAGAGCCTGACGAGTGAATCAGTCACGCCCAGCGCTTTGCGTTTTTCCTTGGGGACCGAAGCGTGCGTCATGAGCGCGGGATGATTGATGAGGCTCTCCACGCCGCCGAGGCTTTCGGCCAGCGCAAACAATTCTGTGTTCTCGAGGAATCGGCGCGTGCCGGCGAGATCAGTCTTCAAAACAATCGTCACCATGCCGCCGAAGCCGCGCATTTGTTGTCGGGCGAGATCGTGCTGCGGATGCGACTTCAGTCCGGGATAATGAACTGATTTGATCTCGCTCTGTTCCTCGAGCCAACGCGCAATCTCCAGCGCGTTCGCGCAATGCCGCTCCATGCGCAGCGCCAGCGTTTTCAAGCTGCGCAAGACAAGAAAACTATCGAAGGCCCCGGCAATTGCGCCGACGGAATTTTGCAAGAACGCCATTTGATCAGCGAGTTCTTTGTTCTCGCCAACGACAACAACTCCACCCACGAGATCGGAATGGCCGTTCAAGTACTTGGTCGCGGAATGCACCACGATGTCGAACCCAGTCTCGATTGGGCGCTGGATCCACGGAGTGGCAAACGTGTTGTCTGAGACGGAAATGATTTTGCGCTCGCGCGCGATTTTCGCAATCGCCTCGAGATCGATCAGCTTCAGCAGCGGATTACTCGGCGTCTCGATCCAAACCATGCGCGTGTTCGGTTTGATTGCGCGCTCGAGATCTTCCGCGTTGGTTAGGTCGACGTAGGTAAAATCGAGATTGGCAGAGCGGCGGCGCACGCGATCGAACAAGCGAAACGTGCCGCCATACAGGTCGTCGCTGGCGACAATGTGCGAGCCGCTGTCAATCAGTTCGAGCACTGTCGCCATCGCAGCCAGCCCCGAGGCAAATGCGAACCCGCGCGTCCCGCTTTCCAGATCGGCAATGCATTTTTCGTACGCGACTCGCGTCGGATTGATGGAACGCGAATAATCGTAGCCTTTGTGTTTGCCCGGGCTTTCCTGGACGTATGTCGACGTAGCATAGATCGGCGTAATGACGGCACCCGTGGTCGGATCTGGCTCCTGACCTGCATGAATAGCGCGCGTAGCAAAGCCTTGTTCTTTTTTCATTGTCGATCCAGAGAGGTCCACAGATTACACAGATTTCGGCAGATTAAAGGCAGCAGCATTCTAAATCTGTGAGAACCTGCCAAATCTGTGGATGGATCCTAAACAAACTCTCGCTCGGGCGGGGTTGCCGACTTCGGCATATGAAGCCGCAAATACGAAAGCAGATCGGTGCGAGTAATCAGCCCGAGAAATTTGTTATCGTCCATGACGATAGCGACCCGGCCCCGGTCGAAAACGCCAAGCAAGTCTGTAATTTTGGCGTTTGGCGGCAGCGTTTCTAATCGATCCGTCATCGCCGTTTGGACGGGATCGTTGAAGTGCGACGCATCGCGGTGCACTTTCACGAGTAGGTCAGATTCGTCGATGATTCCGAGAGCCCGTCCGCTTTTGTCGACGACGGGAAGCTGCGAGACGTCGGAGTCACGCATGCGCTTGAACGCTGTGAGTAACGAATCGTCAGGTCCGACAGTGATGACTTCACCCGCTTCGTATCGGTGCGAAATCAAATCACTCAAATCGCCGTGTGGGGACCGAAGGATAAACCCCTGTTCGGCCATCCAGAAATCGTTATACATTTTGGAGAGATATTTATTGCCAGTATCTGGAACGAGCGTGACGACGCGTTTTGATTTCTTTTGCTGCCGGCAATAACGCAGCGCACCGGCGAGAAGCGTTCCAGTGGATGAGCCGCCGAAGATCCCTTCCTTGCGCAAAAGCTCGCGAGCGGTGGCAAAACTTTCCGCGTCATCAATCTCGAACGCGTCTGTCACCAACGACATGTCGGCGATCTCGGGGATGAAATCTTCACCGATGCCTTCCACCGCCCAGCTGCCCGATTCCACCAACTGCCCTGCCTTGACGTATTCATACAAAATAGAGCCGGTCGGGTCGGCCAAAATCATCTCAATACCGCGCCGCGGTTTGACGCGATTGAAGAATCGGCCAAGGCCCGTCAGCGTCCCGCCGGAGCCCACTCCAACGACAACTGCATCCACGTCGTGCCGCATTTGTTCCCAAATTTCCGGACCAGTCGTGCGCTCATGCGCGAGTGGGTTCGCAGGGTTACCAAACTGATTGACATAAAAGCCGCCCGGAGTTTCCTCGGCCAGTCGTGCAGCAACGTCCTGGTAATATTCAGGGTGGCCGCGCGTCACATCAGACCGCGTGATCCGCACTTCGGCCCCGAGTGCCCTCACGTGGGAGATCTTTTCCTGCGACATCTTGTCCGGAATCACGAGCAGGACGCGATAACCCTTGGCACCGGCAACAAGCGCAAGACCGAGTCCAGTATTTCCTGCTGTAGCTTCAATGACCGTGCCACCGGGCTCTAATTTTCCTTCCTCCTCCGCCGCCTCGATCATCGATAGTGCGATGCGGTCCTTGATCGAGCCGCCGGGATTTTGATTTTCAAGTTTTAGAAAAAGCCGACACGGCCCGGTGTCGAACTGGGTAACCTCCACCAGCGGCGTATCGCCGATGAGCGATAGAATCTCGGGCGACTTGTGATGCGCAACTGATGGTACTGAAGAAGTCTCAACCATGCGAAGGTCTACTCGATGGACGGCTCGCCTTTATGCGACCACTCCGACTGACTGTCTGCGAGAAATTGTTGGAGCACAGGAAAACGAACTTCGCCGTAGTTCAATGCGTAGCGGAGGTCGCCGCCTTTGTAAATCCAAGTCGTTGGGATCCATGAGAGCGTCAGACCAGCGAACTGCTTGATTTTGTTTTCGCCACGGCGGGGGCCAGGATCTGCGAGGATTGTGACGTTTGGTTGATCGGCGATATCGGATTTTTTCAGCATCGCTCGGCCGTCGTGTCCATCATTCCAGACCGAGACGAAACAAAATTTCACGGCGGGATTTTCCTTAACAATTTTCGCCCAGCCGCCGCTTCTAAATTCAGCCTGACAGTTCGAGCACCA
>DATBDI010000388.1:0-4621 GCA_036270025.1 Candidatus Udaeobacter sp.
CTGCTGCCACTCGTACTATTGGAAAGTGCCAAGTCTCCAATAGCCACATTTGAAAAACCGTTCGTGTTACTACCCAGCGCCTCAAATCCCATCGCTTGATTAAACGAGCCGCTTGTCATCGAGTGCAGCGCGTGCACACCGATGGCGTTGTTTGAATCGCCATCTGTGTTATTGAAGAGGGCCTCAGCACCAACGGCCGTGTTGAAATTACCCTGCCCGTTTCCAGTCACATCATTATTGGAAAGTGCAAGGTCGCCGATTGCTGTGTTTTCAGTGCCATGAACGTTCTCAAACAAAGCGGAATCGCCCATGGCGTTATTGGAGAACCCATTGCTGTTGTTCGAAAGTGCAAACGCGCCATAAGCATTGTTGAATACGGCGTCGTTGTTCTCCAGCGCGTGAGCGCCAGTGGCTGTGTTGTGCGCGCCGTTCGTATTGCCAAAGAGTGCCCGGAAGCCTGCAGCGGTGTTGGATCCTCCCCCGGTATTGGAAGCGAGCGCCTGCTCGCCAACAGCAGTGTTCTCGGGTTCCGAAACGACCACGCCAAAGCTCGACACGTCGGCACTCCCAACTTGCCCCGTTGCAGGATCCAGTAGCACTGCCTGGTTTGGTGGCGCGGGGCTCATTGCAGTAATGCCGGCCACGAAAATTGCTGCGTGAATGGCTGGGTCGCCAATGCGAATGGTATTTGACTCAGCAGCAACACCAACGTTGCCAATGTCGATGTTGTTGCTGCCTGACGTAAGAGTGGATCCAGCTTGATAGCCGATTGCGATGTTACCACTGCCGGTCATGTTCGCGAAAAGGGCGAATGCTCCAGTAGCGGTGTTTTGTATGCCGGTGTTGTTGGAAGCTAGCGCGTCCGTGCCGGTACTCGTGTTGTTGGACCCTGTCGTGTTGAGCAAAAGCGCTGCAGCCCCGATTGCGGTATTATTGGATGCCGTGTTAAGATCAAGTGCTCCGGCGCCGACAGCGGTGTTGTAACTGCCACTGTTGTTCGAAAAGAGCGAATAGAACCCAAGCGCAGCGTTGAAGCTGCCGGTCGTGATGCTAAAAAGCGCGTTCTGCCCTTCCGCAGTGTTGCCGCCAGAATAGCCCCCGTCCGGCGGCGGATTCACTGCGTGCGCTTCGGTTAGGGCGGCCAAAAGCCAAAGGAATACGAGCGATACCGCAAATCGTAGTGTCTTCATGGCGCGAGTTTCGGGAAATTCGCGTCCCTCTGTCGAGTTCAATCCCTGTCATCATGTGCCAAGGAATTTGCGGGCGACACGCCTGCCACTACCGTCAGAAATTTCGGGGCGGCTAGCTCCACTAGTAGACCGTCCCGTTTACACCGCTATCCCGGCCATTTTCTCAAATTATCCGGATGTGCTCTGGCCTGCTCAATCATAGGTAAATCGCCAAATCCGCGTTGTCTGATTTTCGATGCGCTGCCGTTTGGCCGGTTGTGGCAGGGCGAGCTAAACGCAATCGGCAACGCGCAATTTATTTTGCTTTCTTGGTTTGGGACGCCGTGCGTGCTCGCCATACCTCCAGCGCCGACACTGCGGTGCGCCCAAGCCAAGGAAGAAGAAGCAGAAACGTTATGACTATGGTTGCGCTGTCGTGATCTTTCATAGATTTCCATTCTCCTTTCTTTGCTCACACAAGTAGTGCGTAAAGTCCGGCTCGAGGTTACGCGGAAAGATGCGGAAATGCGCTAAATCCCTCAGGGGCAACGTGATCGGGACGCACTAGCACGCGGGCGATTTCAAAGAGTGGTGAAGTTTTCGTCGCTTTACCAAGGCGCTCCCCGCTAAAAATGATTTATTAGGGAGAAAATTAACCTTTCGCTCGCAGCACTAGCCGCGATCATCGCGATTACGATTCCGCAAGCTTGCGTAGGCACGGCGGGCACGCAGTGCGCGAAGCCCACACTGACTCCCCAGCATGCCACGACGTCCGTCACGGTGAGGATAGCGACGAAGACAGCGGGGGCCTATTTGCGCTACACGCTCGCCGGTTCTACACCGACTGGCGGATTGCCACGTAACGGCATGGAAATAGCAGCGGCGAGCGGTAAAGTCTCGTTCACGGTCGGGCCGCGTGAAAAAACGTTAAAAGCGATTGCGTACAAACCGGGATCGGCCGATTCGTCGATCGCAGAAGGAACGTACGTTTACGAGTCGCCGTATTGAGACGAATCGAAAGCCGCGGCTGTAATTCGCGTTTACGATGCGGCTAGCAACGTGATCGAAACGCACGAGCACGCGGCGATTCTCCCCGTCGCTGGTCACTGCACTCAACTAGTCGCCCTCGGCGTCGGGAGCTGCAATGCCGCCGCGCAGAGTTGAGCATCCGGGGGGTGCGCGGCCGGCCTTTGTGACGATTCGGGCTCACGATGAATCGCCGCTTCTGGTTCCATTAACGCCGTCAATTTTTCATCAGCGCGCACAACGAAACGCTGCCCGGTGCGGTCTGATTTCGATCAGAGTCAATCGACGGAGCTCGTCGCCCATTCGCTATTTCTCAAAGAGGGAGGCGTTTCTGCCATGCTGTCGTACCAACAGCCACTCCAAATCGGATAGTCCAAATCGCCATTCTCGAATTCAATCCAAACCCTAGCGCCCACCTTGGGCAGCGCGCTGCCGATCTCGTCCGAGAGACAGCAAGGAACACAAGGCATCGCCCAGCCGCTATCTTGGTCGCCCATGACGTCCGGCACTATTGCACGGATGCGGCCGAGCATCTCAGGATCATTAACATCGGTCACCGTGCCCCGGTATTTTCCATAACATTTTCCGTTCATATAATGGGATTGCTTAGCCTCGCGTGCCGCGAAATCGGTTACCCATAAAATTCACGCACACGACGGCTGGCGTCTATTAAAGCATCTTTCGTTCTGCGACACTGACTTTCAAGTGCAATAATTTGCTTCTGCTGTTCCGCGAGTTTGGACTGCAAACCTTCTGTTGCTGCGGCACTTGCGCTTCCAACTTCTGCACGTTCCAGGTCTTTACGCGCGCTTCCGCATTTTTCCTCATAACCTCGCGCCGGATTTCCCGCAATACATCAGTGAAAGGAATTTAAAAAAATGAAAACCTTCATTGTTTATGATTTGGATTCACAAATGCCCGTTGCTGTTGGCGAACAAGTAAGCGCAGAAACTGCGCGGTATTGTGCCAGCGTGGCAACTGGAATTTTCCAGGCAAATCTTTTGGCAGAAGAAATTGATCTGGAAAAACAAATTACGTACTGAACCGCAACGTCGGAAACTTCTGTGACACTATTCCTGGCAACGAAAATGAAGTGTGCAGTTGTGTCTGCACTCATTTCGATCGTGTTTGTATCGCAAGCATTCGCCGTTTTACGACCGCTTGTTCCAACGAAACCAGCGCCGCCATTTAACGGTGAACTCATTATCATAGGAGACGATTCGGTGATGGGGCGTGCAAGAAAACGCCTGGTATATGACCCGGGTCAGGCACAATAGCGTTTTTGAGTCAGGTCCGATTTAGCGAGCCGCAACTTCCCCCAAAAACCCCGACTCTTTATATGACAAGCCGCTTATCAGACAGATTCCAGCGAGTGCTAAACGCAGATGGCAGTCGCTCACATCGCGCTGTGATTCGCATTTACGATGAAACGCGCAAAGTTAAAGTCGATAGCTTGGACGAAACTGGCGAAAGACCTTCGCAGTTGGAAAGAAAACACTAACCGCCTTTCATGCTCTTGAAATCAAACCACTTCTTGATTGAGCCCACGAGTTTGCCGGTGGCATCCTGCTCTTTATACTCAACCTCAATCATCGCGAAGTTGAGTGAGATCTGATCGGTCGGAACAACACCTCCTGCTCCACCCATTTGAAACGAAGAGACCAACACATCGTTCATCGTGACTTTCATAAACTCCTCTCGACCACCTTTTCGGCAGGTTAGTATCGCATTTTTGATGTGATTGCCTTGTGCACATGCCAGAAAGAGTGCCGGGCTCGCTTTGTTTACCGACATGGTGAAATGGAAATCCTGCATTGAGACTTTGCCGGCTCCCCCGCCGCCGCCGGCGGCAAAGGTACCGCTCTGCGTCTCCCCCCAGGAGAACGATTCGATGTCAATTTCGTCCTTGTGCCTATCGTCTTTCGATTCCCCCTGTATGCCATCGATTTTCAGGAAATAGTCTACTGCTGCCATAATGTTTGGTTTCTAAGGATGTGTGCCCGGTTTGCTTTTACTCACAACAACCTACGCCGGTCCTCCGCGGGCACAACAAAACGCTTTCCGTTGAACCTACGGCGGAGACCCAGCACAAACTCCAACCGCGCTTCTTGTGATTGCCAGCGATGATTTCCCAATACTTGCGCGCGAATGAGTTTCTTGTGTCAGATCCACGTTTAGAGAGTCCAGGCAGCCGCTCTGGAGAGATGATAACGGATTTCAGGCAGTTCGGGCTGGAGGATTATCCTATGCAGCGAATTGTCTTGACCGGTTGGCGAAATGCCTTCCAGACTCGGCGTTGTTACATGGATCAAGCTTATCCGTGTAAAAATGTCAGAGGAAATGAACAGAATCCAAAGAGTACTGATCATTTTCGGCTGTCTCCTTTCCGCGCAAATAGGATGGGCGTTTAACGGCACCGTTTCAAC
>DATBDI010000389.1:0-9792 GCA_036270025.1 Candidatus Udaeobacter sp.
ATCCATGCTTCATAGCAATCCTTCAAATTGACCTTATTGGCCTCATGCTCATTCGCGTAGCGTTCTGCTCCACGCAACGCGGCAAGGTCGGTCGAGACTGCATCTGGTTTCTCGTTTGAATGCTTAAACCCTCCACAAACGATCACCGCCGACATTGAATCGAGGACTTGGTAGGCGAGTTCGGAAATAAACTCGGCCATCAGTCCCTCAAGGTACGTTCCACCGTAAATGCAAACTCGTGTTTTTCTCATCGCTTGCTGAAAACAGTCACTCTCCTTCCAGTCCAACCACCCGCGCGAGCTTTTCGCCAATCTCGACGAAAGCTTCGTCGCGTGCCGCGCCGCGCAAGCGCGAGAGTGGCTTGTCCGGAGACTGAGCGGCTTGAAAACGGGCGATCGGGCTTTGCCGATACGCTGAGGGGCGCACTGGGATCCAGAAGATCGTGAGGCCGTCGGACGCCGAAGCGTCCAGCATCAAGCCAGCGGTAACTGATGTAAACGATGGGACGGGCGCTGTTGCTTGACATGATAAACGCCTTTCATACCGACCAACGAACTCTGAAGCGAGCCTAATTCCACTATAGACGCAGCACTTACGTCCGTGGAGGCCGCACCGCGAGAATAATTGTTGCGAAGCTGAATCGAGCTACGGCCCGTAACTCTTGGTGAATTTCTTCCGCGACTCGGTCTCTGGGTCGGTGGATGTGATCGGCGCTGACGGCTCCGGTGTGCCCGCTGATGGTTGTTGTCCTGCAGGTGCGGTTGCTTCGGCCTCCGGCGCCCCAGGCGGTCGCGCAATACCAGGTTCCCGCGCAACTTCCACATAGGCCATCTGCAGATTCGAAAGCGCGTTGCTCAATACTTTTGCCTCTTCGGTGGTCAGGTTTCCGCGCGTTTTTTCCTGAACCATCTCGAGCTGATCGATGAACATTCTCGCGAGGTCCAGGTTCACTTCCGGTTCGCCGGTTTTTGGATTTGGAATCTGACCGAGAAACAACGCGGCGTTTTGCGCATGCATGAGGACGAACTCGATGAAGCGCTGCGTCATTTCGCCGCTCTGTGTGGTCCTTTGAACTTCAGCCATAGAAGAAAGTGATTAGTGATGAGTCTCGTTAATGTAGCACGATTTTCTCGTCACTCATCACTCGTTACTTCTTTTCCGGCGGTCGCACGGTTGCCAGGACGTACGGCTGGTCCCGGAAATATTTCGCAGCCACTTGCCTGGTGTCTTCCAGTGTCACGGCGTTCACGTCATGTTCCAGCTGCTTGTAATAATTGAAACCGAGCCCGTACAGCTCGTCGAGAGCGCAATGATAGCCGAAAGCGTCGTTGCTTTGATTTGCAATCTCCTGTTGCCCGATCAATTTCTTTTTCGCTCGCGCCAATTCTTCAGGAGTCAATCCGTCGTTTGCCAGTTTCTGGATTTCATCAAGTAACGCGGTCTTTACCGGCTCGATTTTCTGAGGATCGGTGCCGAGATAAAATGCGAAGAGCCCGGGAACGAGACCCTGCATTTCGCTCGCGCCAACGTAATACGCCAGCCCCATTTGCTCGCGAATGCGAACGAAGAAGCGCGAGCCGAGATCGCTGCTTGCCTCATCGATCAACTCCAGCGCGTAACGATCAGGACTCGACAAACTCGCGCCGCGGAATCCGACCATGAGCACGCCTTGCGCCTTGTCTTTGCGGCTTTCAACAATTTCAGGTTTGCCCAACGGCATGGAAGGTTTTGCGTCGGTGAGCGCGAGCGCGCCAGAGTTCATCTTGCCGAGCGCTTGCTCGACGAGCTGTTTCACTTCCGCCGCTTTCACGTTTCCAAAGACGTAGATCACGCCATTTTTCGCCACGACGTACCGATCGCGAAATTCGAGCAGATCTTTTTGCGCTAATCGCTGGACAGACTCGACCGAGCCATTTGAACGCAGCGCGTAAGGATGTTGCGGAAAAAGGGCCTGGCGCATGATGTTGCGCGCCACTGCTGTCAGCTGTTCATCCTCCTGCTGAATCGACGCGATCTGGATTTCTTTCTCACGCGCGATCGCTTTTTCTGGAAACGTCGCGTTGAGCAACACATCCGAAAACAAGTCCAGCCCGAGTTTCACATCGGGCTTCATGACATCAACCGACACGCTAAAGCTGTTATTACCCGCGTCACTCGATATGGAACCGCCCACCGCTTCGATGTCATTGGCGATTTGCTCGGCGGTGCGCGTTTTTGTTCCTTTCAACAGCACCTTGGCCATCAGGCGCGTGATGCCATTCGTGTCCGGCGTCTCCGCCAGAAGACCGCCGCGAAACACAGCGCCCATTCCCACGAGTGGCAATCGCGGATCCTCGCGCACGAGCAGTCGCAATCCGTTCGCCAGCTCGAATTTTTGGACCTCACCCGCTGCAGGCGCCTTCGCGGCCTCAGTTTTCGCACCGAGTGAACCCTTGGGATTCAGCGAGACGACGGTAAGATTGTTTTCCGTCAAATAATTCGCGGCGACGCGCTTAATATCCTCGAGCGTCACCTTCTGCACGGCATCCAAATAATGCCGGCTGAAATTCAGGTCTCGCGTGAGCAGCCAATTGGAGCCGATATCCGACGCCTGGCCGCGCATCGTCGTTAACGCGCCGAGATGATGACTTAATGTGATCTTCTTCACTTTTTCCAATTCATCCGCGGTCACGCCTGCGTGTTTTACCTCATCAACAATTCGCAACGCCAGTTGCTCGGCTGCCTCGCGTTTTTTCGGATCGACCGTGGCGTCGATGCCAAACAAGCCGGGATCACCAGGAGTGTAAGAGAATGCCGAAATGCTGAACGCCAGACCTGCCTCTTCGCGTACACGCCGGTACAGGCGAGAACTACGTCCGTCGCCGAGAATGGTCGAAAGCAAATCCAGCGCAGGCACGTCAGGGTTCGTGACGCCCGGGATGTGCCATGCAAGTGCGAGATGCGTCAGTTCCGTGGCAAATTCCCGGTGCACTTCGCGCCGGCCAAGCTGCGTCAGTTCCTCCGGAATAAACAGCGGTTTGAGCGATTTCTCCGGATACGGCTTGAACAGTTCAGCGAGCTGTTGCCGCACTTTTCCGGCATCGACATCGCCGACGACAACGAATGTGAGATTATTCGGCACATAACGCGTTTTGTAATACTGCATCACCTGTTCCTGTGTGAGCTGGTTGTAGATCTCGAGCTCGCCGATCACCGGGAATCGGTAGGGATGCCGCTGGTAGGCCGTTGCGAAAAGGAGCAGGCTCACCATGCGATCGGGATCGTCCATGCCCATGGCGAACTCGCGCCGGATCACTTCCTGTTCCTTTTGATATTCTGCTGGCGGCAAGGTGGAGTTCATCATCGCGTCAGCCAAAATATCGAGCGCCGTGGTGACACCGTCTTTTGGCACGTCGATCCAGAAAACCGTGCGATCAAAGGAAGTGTAAGCGTTGATGTATCCGCCGACGTCCTGGATTTTCTGCGCGATCTCGTTTGTCGATCGCGTGTTTGTGCCCTTGAACAACATGTGCTCGAGAATGTGAGACAAGCCTGCGCCGAGGTGCTGATCTTCGTCGATGCTTCCCGTAGCGCACCACGCCTGCACGCTAGCCACCGGTGCGGTGCGATCCTCCTGAACAACAATCGTCAGGCCGTTCGGCAGAATCCACTTCTGCGCCGAGCTCGGCGGAAACGTGATCGTGGCCGTGCGCTCCGGAGGTGCAGCTTTCAAATTAACCATTGGGAATAATAGAGCCGCTGCGAGAAAGTTCGCCAGTAGGACGCGACACATTGTGAATAATTTGGCAGCGTTGAGTCCGCGTGATCAGTGATCTGTGATCAGATGATCGCTAATCACTTGTTGGAGGTCGCGGGCTTCGGCCCCGGCGCTCTCGGCGACGATTCCGTGCCGGCCGGCTTTTCCGGCGCAAACGGTTTCACAAAAGCGTCTTCGAAATCGTAAACGTTCTTGAAATCTTCGATGGAATCCTCCTCCGTTTTTCCGAACACCCCGGCGCCGATAAGATTAAAGACCATGTTTCCAATGTCCTCACAGGAGTGGATTCCCCAGTTGTCGAAAACAGTCATCACCATCGGCCCGAATTCCTTCAGGGCATACCGCCGCACGCCGCCGAGCAATTCGGGGCCGGTCACGTGACGCACGCTGACCCCTTTGACTTTTTTCTGCTGTTTCGTGGTGAAATCGAGCGCGTCGCGCAAAAAGACGTAGCCGTCACGCTGGTAACGCGGATCACGGGAAACGATCGAATCGAGAGCCTCGGCAAATCCAATTTTTTGCATCAACAGAAATGCGCCTTTAGAACGCGTCGCTCAACATAACCGGCGGCCGCCACGCAGCAACTGGACATAAGGTGCTCCATCAGTGGCCGCGTTCATTCTTCGAGCTGATCCTCAAGCGCATCGACGTAAACAGTCAGCGGGTCACGTCGTTTTGACGCCGAGGTCTGCGAATGATCAACCGCCTTCAAATAATCTTCAAAATTGCCGCTGCCATTCGGCATTTGAGTCGCTTCGAACCAGTTCATATAATCGTCGATATCGCTCATTCGAGAGGCAAGCTGGCTGTGAGTCGCCTCCAGCTTCGCTAAACGCTTTGCCACACCTTTTCTCTTGCCCCGGACAAGCAGTGCCGCGATCTGCTGATATTCACGCGCGACCGGTCGCAAAACTGGATTCGCCTGGGCGACAAACACGAGCAGCTCACGGCCGGCGTTACTCAGCGCCGTCTTCTCGTTCGGCGAAAGCTTCCGTCGTTGCGCCAGATCGCGAAGCGCGGCGACCTTGGGTTGGCCATCCTGTTGCTCGACGTTCAGGCGCAACAATTCAGCAAGCCGGCGGTCGGTTTCAGCAAAGGTTAGTAACTGGTATGCCGGGAAGTTTTTCAGCCGACGCAAGCTCAATTGCCATGTTCCCTCTGCATCACCTGCCAGGAATGGAAACTGTGCCTTTAAATCTGCTAGCGGCTCGCTAGATCCGCGGGATAGACGACCCATGTACTGCGCCAAATGCACAGACCCCTCGGTCCCGTCGAGAAGCATTTGCACAAGTGTAAATGCGTACGCTTGATAAAGTACGCGCCCTGTTGAATCGAGAAGTGCGGGCCGTTGACGCAGAAATTTTTCCAGCGGCAGTGTCTTCTCTGCTGTAGTGAGCGCGTCGACCAACGCTCCACGGTCCCGACCAGGGGTAAGAGCAAGTACGCCGTCGATCAACCAATCGGGCGGCTCGACGAATGGGCTGCCGGCGACGATTTGCGACTGCTTGCGATACATCATTTCCAGCAGGATTGACCGCAGCAGTGCGCGCTCGGCGAATGGTGCGTTCAGGTTACGCGACAGCGTAAGGTCAACCTGAAGCTTCAGGCCGAAGCCGGTCTGACTGAAGCGAAGACTAGCCGGCGGGACTTCCGGGAGATTTGCCTGCTGCGGTTCCAAGTTGATGACGATGGGAACCGCCCAGTCGTCGCGCTGTCGCAGCAGCGTGAGAAAATTCGTTTTCGTCCGCTCCGCCAGGTTGGATACGGCGCCGCGCAGCGCCGCATCAGCTCCATAAATGACGAATTGGTGCGACGGACTTACGCTCCGCTCCGGCGGGCCGGCGCAAAGTGTCGGCCATGCGAATCCGGCGATTACGAAAAGTAACGGACGCTGAATCATTGATGCTCAGAGGATAACGGATTTTGTAGGCAAGCTGACGAGCAAAGAATTAAAGCGAAACTCCGTAGCGGCCGCGGTTTTTAATAGGTAAAGCAATCCCACAGGGAGGTGCATCGGGCACCGAGCTGAGCAGTCCGTTTTTGAATAGATTAGGACTCACTTAATCAAAAGCTAGCATTCCGCTTCCGGGTTCGTTTTGACCGGCGGGTCTCGCAGGGTACAATGGGCGAGTCCGCCGGTCTCTTTATATTAACCGAAACTTTCCCTATTATCACGGGTTTAGTCAGTGGAAACAGAAATCTTATGACCTCAAAAAATGTTTTTTGGCTAAGCAGTTTTGCAGCAGTTCTATTAACTGCATCAGTTGGAATGGCAGCAGGGCGCGGCGGCGGCGGTGGTGGCGGTCGTGGCGGCGGCGGTCATTTCAGTGGTGGCGGCGCTCGTTTCAGTGGTGGCGGCGCTCGTTTCGGTGGCGGCCAATTTAACGGCGGTCGCTTCGGCTCAATGCCGATGGGAGGAGCACGTTGGAGCGGTCAGCGCGGCGGCAACTGGAGTGGCCGCAATCTGCAAAGTGGCAACTGGCGTGGCGGCAACAACTGGCGTGGCGGCAACAACGGGCACGGCGGCAATAACTGGCACGGTGGCAATAACGGGCACGGTGGCCGGTGGGGCGGAAACAACTGGCACGGGCATCACGGGAATCACAATCACAACAACGTCATTTTCATCGGTGATTTCGGCTTTCCCGGGTGGTGGGGCTGGGGCTCGGGATGGGGCTGGGGCTGGGGATATCCCTATTATGGTGGTTACCCGTACGGCTACGGCTACTACGGCTCCGGCGACCCGTACGGTTACGGTTATGGCTACGGCTACGGGGGAAACCAATACGGCGGCGACTACGGGTATGGCAATGGCTACGGTCAATCTGGCAATGGCTATGGTCAATCTGGCAATGGCTACGGTCAATACGGCAATGGCGGTCAATACGGCCAGGCCACTCACTCCAGAGTGGCAGAGCTACAGCGGCGACTTTCTCGGGCCGGCTATTACCACGGCTCCGTTGATGGCATCCTGGGGCCTGCTACGCGACGGGCGATCCGCTCCTATGAGCAGGATCACGGCTACGCAAGCAGCTGATCGACTGTTTTTTCCGTCAAGCTTTCAGGACTTACAGCAAGTCCGTCGTCTTTCGGCGATTGACCGGCGGTGTTCGCAAGGGTGCAAGGGGCGAGCCGCCGGTCGTCCCTTTTTACAGCGGAGTCGACTTCGCGCCTGAAGCGGGCTGGCCGTCGAGCCGCTCCTGCGATCCTTTTCCGAAGTGTCCCTCTAAAATCGCGCGAATGAAGCCGTCAAAATCGCCGGCGCAACCTCTACAGAGCCTCTGCATCGTGTGGGCGCCAAGCATGCGATAGCTCTCGAACTGCGATTCTGAAAAGAATTGGTCGCCTGTGCTTTCGTGGGGAAAAGTGACGCTTCTCTTAAAGTATTCGTAAATGTCGCGGGGCTCATCTCCGTAGCACGCGGGTTTGATGTAAACCAGGACGCCATCAGCAGCGTTCGGTCCGTCGAGGTCAGAGTAACAAATCCGCCCAATGGCGCAGTTGCGTCCTTTTTGGCCCTTCGGCAAATCGTAATCGCGCGGAAAAATGTCGATCTCGTCAAACTCAATTGAAATCCCGAAATCGATCCGGATTTTTCGCACTGCTTCTCCAAGATCGGCGAACGAACATTGCGGATCCGCGCCGGCATCAACTGCCACGATGTAATGACAACGCCGCAGCACCATCTCATACAGACCAAGGTTTTCGAAATGGCCGCCATCGGAGAGATAAACATGCGGGCTGGTGTCGTTTGTCAGGCCAAAACCTTCATCGATAATTGGGCGGACACTGCTCTCAGGATAGCCAAGTTGAAAACTGTGGTCGCCTGCTTTTCCGGGGTTTCCGAGCCATGCGCCGAGGCGTACATTGAGCAGCGTAAGCACGAACGTGACCAGTGGCGATGAGTGATAGCCCATGTTAGGACTCGCCGCAGCGCCGGAGATAGTAATGGCCGATCCCAGCGAAATGCCTTTCGGGCCGCCATACACTTCGCCGTCCGGGCCAAATGTTGGGCGGTAGCCCGGCTCCATCGCTGATGAGCCGCAGTGCAATGGACTAACTGTGAAGCTCTGCGCCTTGCGCTCCTGCCAGCCGAGCTTTTCGCCAGAGACGAGATTGAGCGCGATATTTACAACCGGCATCAGCTTGCCGTAGAATTTTTCGTGCACCCACAGATCGCGCATTTTGATGTTGTCGTCCTCATCAAATCCTGTAAACGGATTTGGTTTACGCTCTGAATTCGAAGCGCCCAGATACGCGCGGATCAAGCGGTCACGATATACGCCGTGTAGCGAAAATTTATTAGCGTTGACCAGCCGCGCCATAACTACTCCGGCAAAGAAGAGCAGGAGCGCTAACGGAAGCACCAGCCACCACGGCGTATAGAAAATCACGTTGAGATATTGCTCGGCGCGACCGAGTAAACCGGATTTAGAGTTCAAATCCGCCTGGTAACTCAATTTCACGTGATTCGTATCAATCACGCTCGCCATCACGGATGTGGTTACCTGCGTAATCAGAATCAGCAGCACTGCCGTGAATACCGCTGCGCCGATCGTCGAGGCTTTGGACAAAACCAGTCCCATTGGGCTGGCAGTCGCCCGCTCCTTCTCGCTAGCGGCAACCTTCGGGCTGCGACCGCCCGACACCGTTAACAGCGCGGCGACGCCGCCAGTAGTGACGAATGACCACGTCCACTTGAGCCAGAGCGGACCGAAAATAACGAAGCCGCTGATGAGCAACCAGCCTAGCGCCACTGCGAATAGCCAACCAGTAGCGCGGCCCCACCATTCGCGGTCCGAATCTTCAGTCCACCGGCTCGAGATGCCCGCGAAGGCCATGATTGCCAGAAAAAACAACGCCATGAAAAAGGGAATGCTAAGGCAGATGTACAACTCCATCTGCATCACGGGATGCGGGAACAATTGTTGAGCGCCGAACCACAGAACCGCGCCGGCAATCGCACCGGAAATGATGACTGCAACAAATTCCAACGGTCGAAACCCATGCGCTGGAAGCAACGATGTAAGCCATGAAACGATGTGCAGCGCCATTCCCAGATAGAGGAACGGCACCCACGTGTGAGGCTCACCGAACCCGAACAATGGCCACGCAATCAAAGAACGGCCGTAATAATTGAACCATGCCCAATACATGGTCATCAGCACTGACGCCAAAAACAGCGGCAGGAGGCAAAAGAGGAGAAACCGTTTTTGATTCCATTGGAGGTTCCGCCCACACGGCAAGTTGATGCCCATGTACGCGACGCCCATGACAACAAACACGGCCCCACACCAGAATACCGCGTCGGTTCGCGGCGGCGGGTCCATCATCACGATCGAGCTATAAAGCCATGGCAGCATTAGAAAGGCGGCCAGTAGCGGAACGATGACGAGCCAGTTCAGCAAAAGGTTGCGCAGATAGGTGCCCACCAGTGTCCAGCTGTCTGCCGAAGAGATCCCCAGCCGAGGGCTCAGATAATTGCTGTAGCTACGCAGATTTTGGATTTCAACCGGTTCGGGGTTCGGCCTTGCGTGCTCACTGGGCTCTGCCAGTTGCGCTGCGACTGTTGGCAAACCGCCCTTGGCGCGGTGAATCCAGGCGCTCAACCAGCTGCCGATGTATCCGCCACCAGAGACGGTCGAGAGATAATGGAATTTATCGAGCAAGCCACTGCGGGCCAAACCCTGCAAAACCCCCAACCCGAAGGTCGCGCTGCGGATGCCGCCGCCGGACATGCAAAGCGCTGCACGTGCCTCTTTGAGGTCGTGAACAGCTGCCCACAACGCCTTCAGCCGAATTTCACGCGCAGTGGAAGTGGGATAATCTGCAGGCAAGTCGCGATGCAACGCGACAAACTCCGCTTCCAACACTTCATGCAATGGCAGCGAAGAATTGCCCGATGAAGTTTCTTTCGCCATGACGCAAACGCGCAGTCTGCGCACCAGCGTTTATCAAGCCTGCAAGCAGACGTCAATCCTGCTGGCTGGGCTTGACGGGTTCGCCGCGTATTCCGGCTGGATTTTTGCGATTCA
>DATBDI010000390.1:0-2476 GCA_036270025.1 Candidatus Udaeobacter sp.
CCGTAAATGATCAGATGAATCGATTCGGGTAATTGCTGTGCCACGTTCGTAACCACGCTGCCGCGGAGTAATTTGGTCATCGCCGTGCGTTGCGATGCGCCGATGATGAGATAATCCACACCCAGCGTGGCTGTAAGATCAAGAATAGTCATCGCCGCGTCCTCGCTCACCGCATACACCGGTTGCACACAGACATTCCTTTCAGCCCCCAGCTTCTGCATTGTCGACATAATTGCCGCCGCCTCGGGGTCCTCCTGCCATTTAGGACGACCGGGCACCGCGGGGCCACCCGCGTAGAAGACGACAATTTCCTTCACGTACAACACATACAACGTCGCGTTGCGCAGCTGCGCTTCATCCAATGCGAATCCGAGGACGCTGGTAATGCCTCGCGCGGCGACCATGACCCTGTGGCCCTCTTGAATGCGCGTCTCCACGTTTGTGGTCAGATCGGGCGTGACCATCTCGGCGACTTTGCGTGTGACGGTCAATGTTCGTAATCCAGCGATCTTGTGCGAGTACGCCCGAAAACCCAGACCTATGCCCAAGACGCAAACCGCAAAAAACAGCGCGTCGGGTTTGGTTTTTGCAATCGTCAATTCCACCAAAGCGAGAACCAGGAATGTTCCGCCCATGATCAGATGTTCGTACCACCGCAGTCCGAGCCGCTTGTTAAACGTGCAGGCGCCGAGATTGACTGAGATAGCGCCCACAACACCGATGGCATAAAGACCGGCCAGTCCCTCGAATTGCCGAATCAATGCAAGCACGACAATTGGAATTGCAACGGCCACCATGAGTGGTATTCGCGGCACCCCATGCTTGTTCAGCCGCGCGAACTGGGGCGGCATCTCACCGTCCTGCGCCATCATGTAAATCACGCCAATCAGCGCCACGATGGCAGTGTTTACTGCACTGATAAGAAGAAAGCCGAATACGATCCCAACAAAGATGGAGAAGGCATGCCCGAACCATTCGCCGCCGGCGAGAGTGGCGTAATGCTCCCCAACGAACCGGAGCATATCCTCCTTGTGCGCCACCAACTCCGGCCCGTACGCCTTCGGCAGCGAAAGCATCGCCCAGCCTATCAGCGCCGTGCCAGCAACCACTTCAATCGCAACGAGCACGATTGCCTTAGTTGCAGTGCGTGTGACTTTGGGTGCTTCGGGCGTCGCGTTCGGATCCAGTTTCATGACCCCGGTCAAATTGGCGATTGCTTCGACGCCGCTCAAAGCAAGGATCACTCCAACGAACTGCACCCACACCGTCTCAAGATCGGTATGCGGAGGCTCCAGGTGCGTAAGAGTCAGATGCTTCGCGCTAAAGGCGATTATCGCCACAACAACAATCACGGCGGGAACAGCCAGCCAAATCGAGACGCTGCCGCTGTGCTTTGGACCGAAATGATTGACGGCTCCAAGCACTAGGATCACTGCCATCGCTGCAAACGGCGCATATTGGTTCGGGACGCCGAGGTAGGTTACGCCTGCCCATGCGCTCAGGGCAGCGGTAACAAAGAAATTCGCGATCAGCAAAAGCGCCCCAACCGAGGCCAAAAATCGACTCTGCTGCCGCGCAGCAGAATACACGCCGCCACCATCGGGGAAATGAGCGCATATAATGATGTAATTGAAGGCGACGATTGCCGTGAGCGCGCATACGGCGAGTATTATGGAAAAGGAGGCGAAACCCGCCGCGACGAAGGCCAAGCCGAGCACATAGGCCTTGCTCGTGCCCCAGTCACCGTAAAGCAGCCCAGCGGCGCGCTGCCAGTCAACGTTGCGCGGCCGATGGACTCCTGCAGAAATAATCTCGGCCATCGCTAAAGCGGTGAATTTCCATTGGGCTCACCTCTACTTGCAAGCTCTTTCTCAAGCGCCTGCTTGACTGCGAATCGACTCAATCAGATGCTTTGCGCCAGTTCTTTGTTTCGCTTAATGGATCGGCGAGTGCCGGTTCAACGGGGAAACCACTTCCGCGTGCGAAGGCGCTGCGGATCGGGGCGAACGATGCGCGGCATCGAGAGCATTTAATGGCTCCAGCCCGACAGCTAACCTCGTCAGCATCATTAAAGAGCAAGAACTGCGGTGCCAAGCCGCGCTTGCTGAAGTGAGACCGCTCGTCGCGCGAGCCAGTCTCCGTTCGGAGTAAGGATTTGATTCCAACCAGCCTCAAACGTCCACGCAACGTCGACGTCCCGCGTGCTGCGGCGATTCTCTATGGCGATTGGGGCACAAGTAAGGCCTACGTCATCGGTCTCGCGTTCGCAGTCGCGGGCTACGCCTCGTTCTGGTTGATCGCTGCGATGTGCGTGCTCACCGCCCTCGTCGGGCTCAACTACATGATCATCTGCCGCCTCTACCCGGACGGCGGCGGCGTTTATGCAGCCGTCCGGCATCGCTCGGAAGTGATTTCGATTGTGGGCGCCTTCCTGCTGATTGCTGATTATTTGGTCACGGCGGCGATCAGCTCGCTT
>DATBDI010000391.1:0-3267 GCA_036270025.1 Candidatus Udaeobacter sp.
ATGAAACGCAAAGGCGTTGACGAAGTTTTCTTCGCCGGCACCTCGCTCGATGAAATGGTCAAATTTGTCCATCAACGCTATGGCAAAACGCGAACGAAACGGCCGCGGTTAAAATCGCCGGGGCAGGAGCTTGCGCACAAACTGACTGCGATTGAGGACGGCTACGCGAGTGGAAAAAGAAAACGCTCAACGTCCAAGTCGAGAAAAAGAAATCAAACATCAAACATCGAACATGGAACATCAAAGGTAATTGGCTTCACCGGTCCTGGCGGCGCGGGCAAAACGACCTTGATTGATGAGTTGGTGCTGCGTTTTCTGAATCGAAATTCGAAAGGACGCATCGCGATTTTGTCGCACGATCCCAGTGTCATTGGCGAAGGAGCCTTGCTTGGCGATCGCGCCACCATGATCAATTCCCAGAACGATCGCGTGTTCATGCGCAGCATGGCCACGCGCGGCCAGGCGGGCGGCCTTTCGCCCGCCACACACGATTGCCTCGCGCTGCTCGCGCTGTCAGGGTTCGATTACGTCATCATTGAGACAGTCGGCACAGGCCAGGAGGCGATGCCGTTTCAAAAGAATAGAATTGTCGATCTGACGGTGTTGGTGATGAATCCTGATTACGGCAGCCGGTTGCAGTTGCAAAAGATCGTGATGCTCGATCTCGCCGACATCGTCGTGGTGAACAAGAGCGATCTCCAGCGCGCTCGCACAGCGCATTCGGAGATTGAACAACGTCTCCGACAAAACCGGCGGGACCAGCAGCTCGTTGACACCGTGGCCAAACGCCATCGGGACTCTGGCGTCGACGAATTATTTGAGCTAATTTCGAACCGCGGCTAATCAAGTCTGTCATGTCGAGCGAAGTCGAGACATCTCATGATATTTTAAAGGCTGGGAAATGATTAGAGATTCCTCGATTCCGCTCGGAATGACAGAAATGTAAGAACCGAATCTATGAGCAAGCTCGGACAAGTCGTTGAGTCGGTCGATAAGTACAACAAATTTGTTCTCGACCAGGTAAAGCGCGCGCGCACCGATCAGAAATATGGGCGCGAACTGCTGGGACGCTGGAACGACGTCAAAGCTAAAATTCCCGTGAGCCGGACGCCAACCGGATTGCCATTGCCGCGTCTGGCGTTGCCGGAAATCGATGAGCCGGGCGAGATTGCGCGCTACATCTTTGGCGAAGGCTTGCCTGGAGAGTTTCCGTATCTGAATGCGGCCTATCGTGAGATGTACCTCGAGCCGGTTCGCGAAATTGAAAGCTTCGAGAAGAACGGCGGGAAACTTGACAAGAAAATTCCGCAGACTGAAGAGCCTACGCGTTTGTTTTCCGGTTTGATGCTGGCCGAGGATACCAACGAGCGTTTTCATTACCTGACACAACACCAGCGCACACATCGTCTCAGCACGGCATTCGATGGACCGACACTGTACGGCATCGATAGCGACGCAGACGGCGTGTTCGGAAAAATCGGTGAAGGCGGCGTCGCGATCGACACCGTCGAAGACATGGTCCGGCTTTACGACGGCTTCGACCTCGGCTCCCCGATTTTCTCCGCGTCAATGACGATCAGCGGGCCGGCCCCGATCATTATGGCGATGTACATCGCGGCAGCCAAACGCCGGTTCGGTCCGAAAGTTGTTCCAAAATTGCGTGGCACAGTCCAGGCCGACATTTTCAAGGAAGTCCAGGCGCAAAACGAAACCATTTTTCCGATTGAGCCGTCGCTGCGGTTTCTCACCGATATGGTGGAATTCACCACGCGCGAAATGTCGCGCTGGTATCCGATTTCCATCAGCGGCTATCACATCGGCGAGGCTGGGTCGACGCCGGTACAACAAGCCGCTTACACGCTCTCGAATGGATTCGCGTACGTGGAGATGTTCGCCGCGCGCGGGATTCCGGTCGATCAATTCGGTCCGCGGCTTTCGTTCTTTCTCGATTGCGGTTTGGATGTGGAATACATCGCGCTGGCACGCGTGTCCCGCCGAATCTGGGCTATTGGGATGCGAGACGCGTTTGGTGCTGGCGCGAGGGCGCAACTGTTCAAGTTGCATACGCAAACCAGCGGCCGCTCACTAATTGCGGCCGAGTTCAAAAACAATCTCACACGCACAGCGGCGGAATTGATTATGGCCTACATGAACGCCACCAATTCGTGTCACTCCAACAGCGCAGACGAACCGTTCACAACGCCTAGCGAAGAATGGATCCGGCTGGCCGCTCACGGGCAGGCGATCCTTTTGGAGGAGTCCGGCGTTTTCAAACACACGATGAATATGTTGAGCGGCTCGCCTGGCATGAAAGCAGTCGAGCGCTCGGTGGAGAGCGCGATTCTCGATGAGTTCCGCGAAATCGAGCGGCTCGGCGGCGTGTTGGCGGCGGTGGAAGAACGTTATCAGCGCAGTCAGATTCAAAACGCAGCGCATCGCTACGAACAACAAATTTACGATGGCACTCGGCCGATCATCGGACTGAACCGTTACCGCGACAGCGCCGAAGACATTCCCGAAGTGAAACTTGCGCGAACGCCGCGCGCGAAACAGCAGTTGCAAGTCGATCGGCTTGCGAAATTCAAAAAGAAAAACGCGGAGGAAGCGAAAGGCGCGCTGGACAAACTCGCAGAAGTGGTCGAGCGCGGAGAAAATTTCTTCCCGACACTGCTGGATACCGTGGAAGTTTGTTCATTGGGCCAGATCACCGGCCGATTGCAAGAAGTCGTCGGGCGGTTTCGCCCGATGGTGTAGTGTCGCTTCGACCAATGTGGGAGGGGCCTTAGTGCCCCGACCCTCATGAACCCCGACCCTCATTCCCGACACCTTCGCCTGCATCGACTCAGCGACACACCAGCAACATTCTTCATTACAAAGTCGCTCCTTCCAAAAAAACCCGCTCTGGATGAAGCGGCGCGCGAAATCGTTGTTTCAGCGCTTGCGTTCGCTGTTGGGCAGCAGCGGATTTACCTCCGGGCCTTCGTTGTGATGCCGGATCATTGGCATGCCTTGTTCGCTTTGCGCGAATCGTGGACTCTGCCGAAATTCATGCACCACATGATGAGTTATGTGGGTGGCAAAACAACCGCACTACTGACGAATCACAAAACCTCCTGGCAGGACGGCTATTACGACACTCGGGTTAAGACCGCCAAACAATTTCAGTTTGTCACTCACTACATCGAACAAAATCCGGTGGTGAAGGGGCTGGTCGAAAAACCTGATGAGTGGGATGCGAGCAGCGCCAGAAGAACAGACCTAGTGACA
>DATBDI010000392.1:0-11843 GCA_036270025.1 Candidatus Udaeobacter sp.
CGCCCGAAGACATTGGTTATCGGCTCGGCCCGCGCTTGAATGCTGCCGGGCGCTTGGGCACTGCGGAGAAATCTTTGCGCCTGTTGCTCACACACGACGAAGGGGAAGCAGCGACCCTGGCGGCCGAACTCGACCGACAAAATCGCGAGCGACAGGAGGTGGAACAGCAAATTTTCGACACGGCGACCGAGCAGATCGACAGTCAGTTCGACGCAGCTCAGCACGCGGCCATCGTCACCGGTGCGCGCGGTTGGCATCCCGGAGTGCTTGGGATAGTTGCATCACGGATCATGCGAAAATATCATCGGCCCGCAATCGTGATCGGTTTTGACGAGAACGGAATCGGCAAGGGTAGCGGACGCAGCATAGAAGGATTGAATCTGGTCCAGGCTCTTGGTCATTGTGCCGGTGTCCTCGACAAATACGGCGGACATGAGATGGCGGCAGGGCTAGCGCTGCGCGAGGAGAACTTTGACCTGTTCGCCGAACAATTTCGCAACGCCGCGCGTGAGCTTCTCCCGGCAGAAGCTTTGCAACGTTGCCTGCATCTGGACCACGAGCTCGCGTTCACGGAGATCGACATCGATTTCCTGCGCTGGCACGAAATGCTGCAGCCGTTCGGAAACGGAAATGCGCAGCCGGTTTTTCTCGCCCGTGATGTGGCACCAGTCGCGCCGCCGCGCGTGGTGAACGAGAAACATCTTATCTTTCGTTTGCGGCAGGGTGATCGTCATCGCCGCGCCGTTTATTTCAATAGCCCAATGAATGAATTGCCTCCGGCGCCGTGGGACATCGCATTCCGGATTCGCGCGGACGAATATAACGGCGAGACGCTTGTTGCCATGCATATCGAGGCGCTCCGGGCAGCGGAAGGCTGCGGTCGTGATCAGTAATCCGTCAACGGTGATCAGTTAAATGTGAACAAAGGCCGACCACGCAACGGATCACAGATCACAGATCACGGATCACCCGCCGCTCCGTCTCGATCCGCACAGGTCGTCGCGATTTCGCAGCCACTCGAGGAATTCAGCTGGATCCCGCGTCCGAAACTCCTGGCACTGCGCCGGCTTGGCATCGAGACGGTGGAGCATTTGCTCACTCACTTCCCACGGCGTCACGAGGATCGCACTGAGTTCCCGCGTTTCCCCCGCGAGCAAAGCGATACGCCAATCTGCCTATGCGGCGAGGTGACAAACACTTCTTTGCGCCGGTTTGGCGGATGGAAAAAAATTTTTGAAGCGACGCTGCAGGAATCGCAGGCAAACGCGCTGAGCGAGCCGCTGGTGTGCCGATGGTTCAATCTGCATTACGTGCAGAAAATGATCGCGACTGGCCAGCGCATTGTTGTTTTTGGAAAGCCGCGCCTTCGCGGAAAACGAATCTGCATCGATCATCCCGAGTTCGAGGTCATCGAGAACGACGAAGAAATATCGATCCATTTCCGCAGGATCGCGCCGATCTATCCCGCCACGGAAGGTCTGTCGCAGCGCGTGTTACGTGGATTGGTTTTCAGGGTTCTGAATGAACTTCCTCCGGAGCCGGCTGGGTTCGAAACGTTGCTGCCGCCCGCGCTAATCAATGGTAAGATGACTCGCGCCGCAGCGATGCGCGCCATCCATTTTCCACAGAGTTGGGAGGAGCGGGATGCCGCCCGACAGCATCTGGTGCTTTCGGAATTTTTCGCCATCCAAATGTTGATCGCATCGCGGCGCACCGATGCAGGCATTCGTAGCGGACAGGCGCACTGCGGCGGTGGCGCATTGTTGGAAGGATTCCTCAGCTCACTGCCCTTCGCGCTTACTGCGGCACAGCGAAAAGTTATCGACGAAATCCGCAGCGATCTTGCGGCTGCACACCCGATGAACCGTTTGTTACAAGGCGACGTCGGCTCGGGCAAGACGGTCGTTGCGATCGCGGCCATGTTGCTGGCCACGGAGGCCGGTTATCAAGGCGCATTCATGGCGCCCACACAAATTCTAGCCGAACAACACTACGACGTGCTGCATCGCTGGCTTGAGCCGCTGAACGTGCGCCTCGCACTGCGAACAGCGGCGCGACAGGAGGAAAGCGGACCGTTGCCGCTTTTTGCGCGGGAACACGATTCCGCGCGCGAAGAAATTCCGGGGAGCGCGCCCGTCCCGGGCGCTGGCACTGTTGTCTCGACAGCGCGGACTTTTGAAAAAACGGCGGGTTATGAAAGAAGTTCGTCGTCGCGAGACGCAACGACCAACACGCGAGACGCGCATGCTCCCCAATCCGAGGGCGCGCGTTACACGAAGCGCCTTCTGCCACACTTCGATCGACCGTGGGCGATCTACGCGATCACAATCAGTACGCGTCGCCGGAAGAAGCTATCGCCTGCTGCTCGAACAAGCGTGCTTGGCGCACTCCGGTATTTTCATGAAAAGCGGTATGAACTCTATGCGGCGTGCATCATGCCGGATCACGCACACGTCCTGTTGCAGCCATGGCCGAAGGAATTCGATGCAAAGAATGATCCCCTTTTCTGGTCGATCGCCGAACTGATGCAGTCGGTCAAATCATTCACAGCGCACCAGATCAACAAACTTCAAAATACTAATGGACCGGTTTGGGAAAAGGAATCGTTCGACCGACTGATCCGATCCGATCGCGATCTCAAAGAAAAGTTTCATTACATTCTGCGAAATCCTTGGGATTCGGGCGTGGCAACGCAGAACGACGATTATCCCTGGATCTGGACTCAGGATGATGAGGCGCGGATTTCTCTGGGGAGCGCGCCCGTCCCGGGTGCTGGTGCTGTTGTCTCGACAGCACGGACTTTTAATGACGAGCCGTTTGACGAGAAAAGTTCGTCGTCGCGAGACGCAACGACCAACACGCGAGACGCGTATGCTCCCCAACCAAAACCATGGCTCGCCCGCGATGAGCCTCACATTATTGTCGGCACGCATGCATTGCTTTACGAATCCGTCTCCTTTTCAAACCTCGGATTGGTTGTCATTGATGAGCAGCACAAGTTCGGCGTCGCTCAACGCGCACGATTGAGCATGCGCGAACCGGCGCCTGACGTGCTGGTCATGACGGCCACGCCAATCCCGCGCACGCTGACCATGACAATCTACGGCGATCTCGATGTTTCGATCATCGATGAAATGCCGCGCAACCGTGGAAAAATTATCACCGCTGTGCGCGATCAGTCGAAACTGCCGGACGTCCTCACGTTTTTGCGGACGCAACTGGAAAAAGGTCGCCAGCTTTACGTGGTTTATCCGTTAATCGACGAAAGTGAGAAGCTGGACGCGAAAGCCGCCGCCGCGGAGTATGAGCTATGGCGGGAACGATTGCATCCGTTTCACTGCGAATTGCTTCACGGCCGTATTCCATCGGTGGAGAAGCGGCAAACCATGGAACGCTTCCGCCGTGGCGAGACCAATGCGTTGATCAGCACGACCGTGCTGGAGGTCGGTGTGGACGTTCCAAATGCGACCGTGATGTTGATTGAAAATGCAGAGCGTTTCGGCTTGGCGCAGTTGCATCAGCTTCGAGGTCGCATCGGCCGCGGCGAGCACAAGTCATATTGTATCCTCCTCACCTCGGCTCCAGCGAATGAGGTCTCGGAAAAGCTCGCTGTTTTGGAACGAACGACCAACGGCTTTGAAGTAGCCGAAGCTGACTGGGAATTGCGCGGGCCGGGGGACCTGCTGGGCACCGCGCAGAGCGGATTGCCTGCGCTCAAGATCGGCAACCTCAAGAGCGACGCGGATTTGATGCATCGCGCCCGCGCCGCTGCGATGTCAATTTTCAAGCAGGACCCCCGGCTGGAGTTGCCTGACAATCAACGTTTCCGGCGCTTAATTGTCGAACAACGGGGAGATACTTTTTCTCACGTTAGCTAATGAAAAACTTCGCAAAATTTTTACTGTTCGTCCTCCTGATCAGCGCAGGAATTTCCCTCCTGTACGATTACCGCCTCAAACACGGAGCGCTGAAAACGTCCGCTCGACGGACGCCGGAAAAATACTCGCTGGCTTCCGAGCCGAGCGTGGACTCAAAGCAAGTCGCGTCACTGGAAGCACTGAATCAGGAGCGCCGGGCGCTGGTGAAGAGCGTCGTGCCGTCGGTGGTTGCAGTTAAAACGTCGAAGAGGGTTGCCCAGCGACGCGAGTACGGCATGGATCCGTTTGAGTTTTTCTTTCCGAACCAGCGCAGGTCTCGAAACCCCAACGACGAAGCGCAGGTGCAGAATTCGCTCGGCTCAGGCGTGGTCGTGACGAATGAAGGCCACATCATTACGAACAATCATGTGGTCACCGACAGGATGGGCAATGCGGTTGACCAAATTGAAGTGCAGTTAAGTGATGGGCGAACAAAGAAAGCCCGATTAATGGGCGCTGATGATCAAGTCGACATTGCGGTGCTAAAAATCGACGATCCCGACGTCAAACCTCTGAAACTCGCCGACTCCGACCAGGTGCAGCCGGGAGATTTTGTTATGGCCATCGGCAACCCCTTTGGATTCGAGGAAACGGTAACCGATGGAATCATCAGTTACAAAGGCCGGGCGACTGAGATCGGCGAACTGTTGCAAACCAACGCCGCGATAAATCCGGGCAACAGCGGCGGACCCTTGATCAATCTGCGAGGCGAAGTTGTAGGAATTAACTCCGTGATCATATCGACCAGTGGCGCATCGGCCGGAGTTGGCTTCGCAATTCCGTCAAACACCGTGCGCACCGCGCTGGAAAGTGTGCTGAAACAGGGGCGCATCATTCGCGGTTACCTTGGAATTCAGACGCGGGCCGGGCAGCCTGGCCAAAACAACACAGACACAGACGGAGTTACCGTTGCAGACGTAATGACCGGTTCACCCGCAGCGCAAGCGGGCATCCAACCGGGCGACGTTATCCGCAAGTTCGACGGGCACGACGTGAAGAGCTTCGGTGCGTTGCGGAGTTTCGTTGCACAGACTCAGCTGAACAAACAAGTAGAGCTTGAGGTCCTGCGCGACGGCCAGCCGCTGAAGGTCAAGACAGAGATCAAGGAACAGCCTGTCGATACTCCGACGGCGGGCGTTGCACCTCCAGGCAACCAGCGGCAGCCACAACGCCCACGGCAATCTTCGGATCAGCAGCGTTCGGCCAGCATTGCTCTGGCTGCGATTCATGTAGATGAGCTGACTCCGCAGATGGCGCGTCAGCTTGATCTGCCTGCCAACGTACGCGGCGTGCTAGTGACGGGCGTCGACCCTGACAGTGGCGTGGCTGAATTGCAAAAGGGCGATGTGATCGAGGAGATCAATCAACAGCCAGTCACGTCGGTCGCTGATTACACCAAAATCGCAACCGCAGTCGATCCGAACCAGCCACAAGTGTTATCGATCTGCCGGCACCGGATGCGTTCCTTTCTCGTGCTGCGGCCGCGATAAGCTGACCAACGGCAAATGGTAGGGCGCGCAGTCCTCTGCGCGCCGTCCGGGCATCCCAAGCGGCGCGCACGGAGTGACGCGCCCTACCGAATACAACAAAAACAGAATTGCTGGGCGTCACGCTGCGCATAAGCTGACGTAACGCGGCATGAAAATTGGTTTCGCTCAGATCAATCCGACAGTGGGCGACTTGAGTGGCAACTGCGAGCTGATCATGGGCGCTTATGAGCGGCTCGCTGGCGCAGGCGCAGAACTGGTGCTAACTCCGGAGCTTGCCATCACGGGTTATCCGCCGCAGGACCTCGTTTTTAAGTCGCGGTTTGTTCCGGAAAATCTCGCGATGCTGGAGAAACTGCACGCGCGCATCGTTGAAGCGGCGCTGGTGGTCGGATTTGTTGATCGGAACGAAGGCCGCGGCAAACCGTTTCGCAATGCTGCTGCTCTGCTCGAGCGCGGCAAGCCGATCCGCAAAACTTACAAATCGCTTTTGCCCACCTACGATGTTTTCGACGAAGACCGTTACTT
This sequence comes from Candidatus Udaeobacter sp., assembly GCA_036270025.1. Taxonomy (GTDB): domain Bacteria; phylum Verrucomicrobiota; class Verrucomicrobiia; order Chthoniobacterales; family UBA10450; genus Udaeobacter. The sequence goes on from DATBDI010000392.1 coordinate 5,933, forward strand.
CCAGCCCGCAACGCGTGTCGAGCCGTTCGATGTGAAAGGACGGAAAATCGGCGTAACCATCTGCGAGGACATCTGGACAGACGATTATCTGCCGCGCCCGCTATACGATTGCGAACCGGTGCGCAGCCTTGTCGAGCAAGGCGCGGAGATCATTGTGAATCTGAGCGCGTCGCCGTTCAGGCTGGACGCACCGGCGTGCCGGCTCGAAATGATCGCGGCGCAAGCACGGATTTATCGACGGCCGATCTGCTACTGCAACGCCGTCGGCGGGAACGACCAGCTGATCTTCGACGGCAATTCAATTGCTGTGAACGCCTCGGGGGATTTGATCGCGCAACTCGCGGCATTTCGTGAAGATGAGCGAGTAGTTGATACCGATTCGACTGCGAAGATCAAATTACACGAAAGCAAAACACCTGAGCAACTTTTCGCCGCGCTGTCGCTCGGCGTCCGCGATTATTTCCGCAAATGCAATTTCCATTCGGCAGTGCTGGGTCTAAGTGGCGGAATCGATTCGGCGGTCACTGCGGTAATCGCCGCCGATGCACTCGGCGCGGAGAACGTGACCGGGGTTTTGATGCCGAGTCCTTACTCATCGCGTGGCAGCATTGACGACGCGCGCGCGCTGGCGAAGAATCTCGGGATCCAGTGTCTTCAAATTCCGATCACAGAAGCGTTCAAGATTTTGAAAGCGCAGTTGAAGCAAATCTTCAAAGGATTGCCGGAAAACGAGACGGAAGAAAACATGCAACCGCGTCTGCGCGCGATGGCGTTGATGGCGCTCTCGAACAAGTTTGGTCATCTCGTGCTCAGCACCGGCAACAAGAGCGAGCTCGCAGTGGGTTACTGCACGCTTTACGGTGACATGGCAGGCGGGCTGGCCGTGATCAGCGACGTGCCAAAAACGATGATTTACGAGCTGGCGCGCTGGATTAACTCCGACTACATGTCGCGAGCTGGCCGTGAGCGCGTGATCATTCCGACATCCACGATTGAAAAACCACCCAGCGCCGAATTGAAACCAAATCAAAAAGACCAGGACACACTGCCGCCCTACGAAATTCTCGATCAGATTCTGCAACTTTACGTCGAAGAAAACCTGAGCGCACGCGACGTCATCGCGCGTGGCTTCGACGAAAAAACGGTGCGTTGGGTCCAGCGCCGCGTTGATCTCAACGAGTACAAACGCGAGCAAGCCGCACCCGGTCTAAGAGTCACCAGCCGCGCCTTCGGCATCGGACGCAAAATGCCAATCGCGCAGAGGTACGTCGATTAGTGAAGGTATGGCGACCCGCCGTGGGCGCCGCAGTCCAAATCCCCATCGCAACACCGCGTCGACCAATCGCGGCGCCATGAAAATAGTTCGTCGCCAAAGCCTTACCTAAGAAAAACATTGACCTCTCCATGAATCTTCGGCTGATGGAGAAATGACAACGAAAACCATTGCACTGAGCTTGGGATTAATTTTGGCCGCTGGGGCGTTATACGCGGCTGATCCTTTCGAGGGCGCCTGGAAGTTAAACGAATCGAAGTCAAAGCTGACACGCGGCACTCTTAAGAACACGAAGGTCGTCTATAAAAGTCGCCTAATCCGCGACAAGGTGACGGTGACGGCTGACGGCGTCGATGCAGACGGAAAGCCTGTGCACAGCGAGTGGAAAGGAAGATTCAACGGCAAAGATTACGAGGTCACCGGCGATCCCAATGCGGATATGCGTTCCTACACGAAAGTAAATGATCAAACCCTGAATGCGATCTCCAAAAAGGGCGGCCAGGTGGTGGCCCAAAGCCGGATCGTCGTGTCTGCCGATGGAAAGAGCCGAGTCGTGACTGTAAACGGAACCACAGCGAAGGGGAAAAAGTTTACGAACACGGCCGTTTACGACAAAGAATAATTCGTTAGGCCCGAGGCCTGATATCCGGCATAGAAATCGCCGAATCCAGTGGATGCGGCTGGCGCTTTTCTGACATTAAGGTCAGCACGTAAGCCACACGTATCCTGCTAGCCAGGAGCCAAGGCACTCGTCACTTCTCACTTGCCGAGGAGATGTTCAGTGCCACGGCGGCGCGAATGAGCGCTTTCAACGCCTTTTCATCAATCTTGTCGCCCTCATGGAAATCAATGGCACGCCTGGTGTTGCCTTCGAGGCTGGAGTTAAAAAGGCCTGAAGGGTCATCCAACGAGGCGCCTCTGGCGAAGGTCATCTTCACGACATTCTTGTATGTCTCACCGGTGCAGATGATTCCGGCGTGCGACCACACGGGAACGCTCCACTTCCACTCCTCGACCACTTCGGCGTCGGTCTCCTTGATGAGAATTCGGACTCGAGCGAGCGTCTCGCCCCGCCAATCACTCAGCTCCTTCATTCTCGCATCTATTAGCCTGCCAGCGGACGGCCCCGAATTCTTTCGGGGCTCAGAAGGAGAGTCTCCTCCTTTTCCTTCCTTCCCCCGAAGGCTTTCGGGCTTCCTCTTCTTCGTGGTCGTTGTTGCTTTCTTCATGGTTGTTGTCGTTCGCCCGTCACTTCAGTATCAATTTATAAACGAATCACAATAGACTCATAAACCAATCATGAGTAATGCCACCAAACGCGCGGTTCTTCGCTCGATTCACCTTATCTTAACCATCCCGATACTCGGTTACATTTATGGTGAGCCTTCGGAAGTTCAACAGTATGCCGCCGCTGTCCGGTTTGTCTTTGTGCCTGTAATTATCCTTTCGGGATTTTGGATGTACTCAGGCGTGTTGTTCGTCATGGTTGGCGTTGCGCTATGGCTCGGTGCCTTCTACCTGTCTGGAATTGGGGTAGCTATCCTGAGTCAGGTCGCGCTCTTTGTCGCGCGGAAGACTTGGTTGGTGATTCGTGCGCGACAGTCGAAGTGATCGGGCCTACCGTGCAGTGCGGCCAACCCAAACCTGCTTTCGATCATGCGTTCCCCAATTCTCAAAGTGCTGGGGCTGCGCTTCGTCTCGTTAGGCTCGTTCATCACCGATACACTCGAAAAACGAGGCCCTATCGCCAATAAGTTGACGCATTCACTCTCGCTTTTTCGGCCTTCGGCTTTCCCATCTATGTGGCACGGATTGATTCGGCTTCAGCCCGAAGGCCTCACTCTCTCGGGTCTGCCCACGTATGTCGTCCGCGTCCCAGCGGCTCCATTCACGCTGAGCTCCATTCAGCGTGTTTGCCACAGACCCCGTCCGTGGCTTGTCTCTTTTTCGTTAGGCAGCGGAGCAAGCCCGGTAAATAGTAGGAGGGAACTATGAGTGAACGAGCGATGTGGAAAATGCTTCAGCTGCTCAATCGATCTCCTCGAGGCCGAGAATCCCGCCAAGCACTAGAGAATGCAGGGATCGATTGCTACATGGACACAATACAGCTACTCCTCGATTCTGGGGCTGTCGAGACTAGCACCGCACCTAATTCCGCAGGAAGTCCTGGCGACCTATTCTGGGTTTCGAAACCCGCACGTCAGCTACTCAATGACTGCATCGTTGCCAATAAATGGTTGGGTGGGACAGACATGCAAGTCGATTCCCCTCGCGCTTTCGTCGTTATGCCATTCAGCCAGCTATGGTCGAATGATGTGTACGACAGGATGATCCGTCCAGCAGTTGAGACATCGGGGCTGGAGTGTGTCCGCGGCGACACGCCTCCTCGCGTAGCTGACCTTGCGACGAACATTTGGAACGCGATTTTGCACGCAGGAATCGTCATCGCCGAAGTATCCGAGCCGAATCCCAACGTATTCTATGAATTGGGCCTCACGCATGCTATTGGCAAACCAGCATTCCTATTAGTTCACAGCGGCACAACGCCGCCAATGGATGCCGGATCGCCATACAATTTCCAATCCGGTGCTTCCCGCAGCCCTATTCTGCCCGCCGACTTCGGAGGCGCGCATTATTATTCCTACGATCGTAACCAACTTGAGACGGAGCGTGATAAACTCTCAGCAATATTAGCGCAGTGGGCAACAGACTACAGGGCACGAGGCGTACAGGCACTGGTGACCTAAAGCGGAACTGTGCTGGCTAACAATGGCATGCACGCAGATGGTGATTCGGCTTCGCTCCATCCCCGCCGATGTTGCCTGTCGTTAGATGACATTTCCGTACTCGATGGACTTCGATTTGTTCAAGACTCTCGATTCGCTCATTGCTCGCTGGTGTGAGCGTCGGTCGCTAGGTCTGCTCCGTTATGCTGCCTGTTTATCCCGGCGTGCTTGCACACACAGAGCAGCAGTTCGAGTTGTCGGAAGTGTTAAAAGAGGCGAAGGGGCTTTGTCACGATGATCTCACTCCAGAAGAGCGTTGGCTCGTCACGCAAGCGCATGATTTCGTCGAAAGGAGACTTCGTAGCCGTGTCATCTAACCAGCCGATGACTCCGAAAGTTTTGACTCATTCGCTCCCGCGCATTTCGACCTGTCGGTTTGCCCATCTATCTCGCTCGCGTCCCGCGGCTCCATTCGCGAGCGGGCTGGCCCCATTGCGAAGGGGGTTGACTCATTCACTCCGGGTCTTTCGGCCTCCGGCTTTCCGGTCTATGTCGCGGCTTCCCGCCTCACTCCCTTCTCGTTAAACCCACAAACGATGCCTGAGGATTTGCCTCTCGATTTTGACACCAAGGTTAAGGTTACGATTTATCGCGTGACCGCTGAATCCGGCACTCCGCCGTCAATTGAAGCGGTGGCGGCGAAAATGAGAGCGACTCTGGCTGCCATCAAAGAGTCGTATGCTCGACTGCGCGCGAGCCGGTTGCTTCTTCTGGAAGCCGACGGCGTCACTATCCGGATGGCGCCGCCGTTTTCCGGAGTGCCGACGCAACATCGCGTAACCGTAGATGGCAGGGAATACTATGCAAACTGTGCCTGGGACGCGCTTGGCATTCCGGCGGCGCTTCATCGGCCGGGAGTAGTTCACTCGCGCTGCGAGCAAAGTCTTGAGCCGTTGCGCCTGGAAGTAGGAGTGAGCGGACCGGAGCCATCCACATGGCTGTTTCACTGCCTTGTGCCTGCAGCCAGGTGGTGGGACGACCTTGTGTTTACCTGAAGTAACATGCTTTTCTTCCGGTCGGAAGAACTCATCGCCGCATGGTGCAAGGCACGGGGTGTTACTCCCCGCCCGATTGTGCGCATGGATCAGCTGTGGCGCCTGGCAGTAACCTGGTATGGCACGCGACTGGAACCCGTATCGCGACGACCAGCCGCTGAAGAGATGCGAAGCATTTTCGAGAGCATCGGATTGACAGGAGAATTCTGGGATCCGCGCGCCGACTCATTTAACCAAGTGAGTCGCTAATCTTGAGTGTCGTTAGGCCTGGCTCTATTGACGACCATGAATCAACGATGCGAGACGAGCAGCATGATGTTCGCGATCAAAGCCAAAGTTAGCGATCCATCGGCGGAGACGTTCGAGTTCAGCGCGCAGAAGACGATGTATGGTGGCAAGCACATCGCCAAAGGCGATACGATCTTCGTCTTTGCGAGCGAGAACGAAGGCGGGCCAGGTCTCATCGCGAGCGGCATCGTCACCTCGGCCAAAGCGATCGCAAAGAAACGCGGCATCGCCCGACAAACGCCGCGTGTGAGCATCGCCATCAGACGCACCGCGCCCGCGAAGCGGCGCCTGGGGCGAAGCGAGCTCAAACTTTTTTCCAACTGGAACGACGGTCGACCCGAGACCGAGCTCAATTTCAAATTCTATCGTCAGGCAACGAATAAGATTGTCGGCATCTCGGATGAAGCGGCGGCGTTCCTCCGCGGATTCTTTTAACGAGAGAACTTCGACATGGGAACCAGAATGATCGCGGTGCTAGTGACGATCGCCTTCAGTGTGATCGGCGTGCTCGGCGACTACTTCCTAAAGCTCGCCAGCGCGCGCGAGCAGTCGCTGCGGACAGTCTGGTT
>DATBDI010000393.1:0-12095 GCA_036270025.1 Candidatus Udaeobacter sp.
TTTAAGAACGAAAACGGCCAGGAATAATCATCGGATGTGACCCAGCGATGAGCGTCGAGATAGAACTCCCGCTCAAGCGCACTGGTTGCGCCATGGAACCGTCGCAAATCCAGCCCGGCCTGTTTTAGGATTCCGGCCGCCAACTCTCTTCGGCTCGTTTCGAATTGCTGATCGTCGCTAACGTTCATGTTGGTGCAACTTGGTTTGTTATTTGTTCCTCAATCTTTCGAAGATTTAGATTTCAGAGAATTTCGAAAAATCGTCGGACCGCGGATGACGCGGATGAAACGGATGAGTCGAAGCCGAACAGTAGAATGATCAAGACGAAGACGATCGGAGTTATGCTCATGGCTTTTTCGAGTCACCGACAAAAAATCGCCGCCGCTAGAAGACCGAGCAGAACACCGAGCAACGGACTTGAGATGGCGAACCAGAAAGAAAGGTTCCAGCCAGAGTCTTGGGCGATTGCATTTGTTTCCATGCTATTTTCTCAAGCGTTCGAAGATCGACATTTCACAAAAATTTGAAGAATTGTTGAACCGCGGATAACGCGGATACCGCGGATGAAACGCAGATTCTTTCCGATCCGTTTAATCCGCGTACGGGAACTTGGGAATTCGGGTTAAATTGAGTACCGGTAAAGCATAACCATCGAACGCGAATCGGCCCGGTAGTAATATCCGTGAAGCGGCTCCGCTTTCGCCCACTCCAAGATGTCGTGCGGGGAGTCGAGAGCGGTATCAATCCAGCGGCGCCACGGATTTTCGGCTGCGTTATCCAACGGCGGCAGCTCGAAATCGAGCGGCTGCCAATAGGCGTTCAAGATCACGTGAAACAGCAGGTCGCCCGCTTCCACGGTAAAGGCGATGCTGTGCGAAGATTCCCCCCAGTCCGGCTGGTTAAGTTTCACGCCGTGCCAGGCGAGGTTCACGCCACGGAGGAGCTGGCACAAGCTCACGCGTTGCCGCTCGGGCTCCGGGTCTCGCAGGACACGTCGTGAATTTAGCAAGGTGACGAAACGATGGACGTCAGCATGCTTTGTGAGCAACGTCCAATCGAACCAGCTGGCTTCGTTGTCCTGGCAATAGGCGTTGTTGTTCCCAAGTTGTGTTCGCCGCACTTCGTCGCCCATGAGAAGCATGGGCATACCCACCGAAAGCATCGTTACGGTCAGGAAATTTTTTATTTGCCGGTTTCGGAGCTTCTCCACATCGGGATTATCGGTCGGACCTTCAACACCGCAGTTCCAACTTCGATTGTCGTTCTCCCCGTCGCGGTTGTTTTCGCCGTTTGCTTCGTTGTGCTTGGAGTTATACGAGACGAGGTCGTTAAGAGTGAAGCCGTCATGGCACGTTACAAAATTAACGCTTTGCTCAGCCTCGCGTTCTTTATGACCGTAAATTGCCGGGCTACCAAGCAACCGGTCAGCAAAATATTGGACAGAATTCTTTTCGCCGCGAAAGAAGCTCCGGACGTCGTCTCGAAACCGCCCATTCCACTCCTTCCAACTGTCTCCGATGAAACTGCCGACCTTGTAAAGCCCTGCCGCGTCCCACGCTTCAGCGATGAGCTTGGTCCCCGCAAGCTCCGGGTCCGTTTCGATGTCCCACAGGACGGGCGGATTCGGCATCAGTTGCCCTGACTCACCGCGCTCAAGGATCGCCGCCAGGTCGAATCGGAAACCGTCGACATGCATTTCTTTGACCCAGTAGCGGAGGCTGTCCAGGATCATTCGGCGGACAATAGGATGATTCGCGTTGAGTGTGTTTCCCGTGCCGCTGTAATTCGCGTAGCGCGAGCGATCTTGTTCGAGAATGTAGTAGGTCGAATTGTCCAAGCCGCGAAAACTCAGGGTCGGCCCGTCGTAATCGCCTTCGGCAGTGTGGTTGAACACAACGTCGAGAATGACTTCGATGCTTTCCCGATGCAGCGCCTTGACCATATCGCGAAATTCATCTAACGGCCCGGGCGGATCCTGCCGCGAGCTATACCCCTGGTGCGGGGCAAAGAATGAAACCGGCGCGTATCCCCAGTAATTGACACGGCCGGGGGGAGCGTCTTGAGGATCAAATTGGAAAACTGGCATCAGTTCGACTGCTGTTACTCCGAGTTCCTTCAGGTACGGAATCTTTTCCATCAATCCGGCAAACGTGCCGCGTCTCTTCTCGGTGATGCCGGAATTCGGGTGGCGGGTAAAACCGCGCACATGCATTTCGTATATGATGGTCCGAGACGAGGGCCGCTTGAGTGGTGTGTCTCCTTCCCAATCGTAAGCACGGGGATTCACCACCACGCTTTTCATGGCCGTTGCGGTATTATCACCTTCCTTGCGAGCAGCTTCGCGACTGTAGTTTTTTGGAACAACCGCGCCGCGCCCGTAAGGATCGAGGAGGACTTTGCCTGGATCGAAACGCATTCCATTGGGAGGATCGAAAGCTCCCTTAACCCGATAACCGTAGATCTGCCCTGCTTTTACCCTCGGTACAAAGATGTGCCAGTAGTGATAGGTCCGGTTAGTTGCAGGGTCGATCGCGATCACGCGCGCCGGCCGGGCATCGTCGACACAATCAAAAAGAAGGAGTTCGATTCCTGCCGCGTGTTTGGAGTAAACGCTAAAATTTGTTCCCTCGGCAGAAACTGTTGCTCCCAGCGGAAAGCTTCGTCCTTCCTTGATTTCTTTTGTCACCGGATAGGCGCTATAGCCTCGTCCTCAGATCGCGAGATTTTTCCAGGTGGCCACCGAAACCAAAGCGCATGGCCGAAAGCAGTTTGTCTTGGTAATCCGCCTCGCCGCGCGACGCTAACCGTTCGTACAACGCCGTTGTCAATACTGGCACCGGCACGCCTTCGTCGATTGCTGCTTTGATCGTCCAGCGCCCTTCGCCGGAATCGGCAACCTGTCCTGTGAATTTCGCGAGTGCTGGGTCCTCGACCAAGGCGTCAGCGGTTAGATCCAGTAGCCACGACGCGATAACGCTACCGCGCCGCCACACCTCAGTGATATCAGGTAGATTGAATTCGTACTGGTAGTGCTTGGGGTCTCGTAACGGAGTCGTTTCCGCGTCGACCTCGTGTTTTCCTTTGCCCGCATTTGCGCCGTGCAACACGCTGAGTCCCTCGGCATAAGCGGCCATGATCCCGTACTCGATACCATTGTGCACCATCTTGACGAAATGGCCGGCGCCGGCTGGACCGCAGTGCAGGTAACCTTGTTCCGCCGTGCCGGCAAGCTTCTCCCGGCCGCGAGTACGAGAAATATTTCCCATGCCTGGGGCCAGCGTGGCAAAAATAGGGTCCAGATTCCGAACCACTTCCTTTTCGCCGCCGATCATCATGCAGTAGCCGCGTTCCAACCCCCAGATACCGCCACTGGTACCTACATCGACATAATGAATCTCTTTCGAGCTTAGTTCCTCTGCGCGGCGAATGTCGTCTACGTAATAGGAATTTCCGCCATCAATGAGAATGTCGCCGCCCTCAAGGTGGGGGAGGAGAGCGGCGATCGTCTCGTCCACGACGGCCGCCGGAACCATCAGCCACACGGCTCGCGGTCTAGCAAGCTTCTGTGCGAAGTCCGCGAGCGATGAAGACCCTATGGCTTTCAACTGGGTCAACTCGGTTACCGCTTTTGCGGACCTGTCGAACACCACACACTGATGGCCCCCTTTTAGAAGCCGTCGCACCATGTTTGCACCCATTCGGCCGAGCCCAATCATTCCGATTTGCATAGTCTTTTTCTGTTTGAGGCGAGCTTTTAAGATTCGTCTCCTATCTTAGTCATTGCGATCCCACAACGGTTTTCGTTAGGGCATGCTAGGTCTTCGACGCGTCGAAAATGCTCTGAATGGATTTGTCCAGCGTGGCATTGAACTCAGCGGCGGATTGCTGAGCCGATAGTCCTTCGGCAAGGGCCCGCGAAAAGCTCGCGACAACACCGTGATTGCGACGCAAGCGGTTATTAGCTTCATCCCGCGAATAACCGCCCGACAACGCAACTACTCTCAAAACTTTGGGATGTTTGACGAAGTCGGCGTAGAAGTTGTTTTGCTCCGGTAGTGTCAGTTTGAGCATGACCACCTGACCCTGTGGCAGTTCATTGAGCTTCTCGAGAATAGCTGCCTTAAGTAATCCTTCGGCCTTCGCCTTTTCCGGGCAGTGAATGTCGACTTCTGGCTCAATGATTGGCATCAGTCCGGCGGTAATGATCTGCGCCGCCAATTCAAACTGCTGGTTCACGATGTCTTTGATGCCTGCTGCGTTGGCTTGCTTAATAACTGAGCGCATCTTGGTTCCAAAGATGCGCTTCGATTTAGCTTTCTCGAGTAGCGCTGCCACTTCGGGCATGGGCTTCATCAGCTGGACGCCCTCTTTTTCAGCATCGAGGCCCTTGTCCACTTTTAGGAATGGCACCACACCTTTTACATTCCAGAGATAGTTAGCCGTGGGTTGCCCATTGATATCCCTGTCCATCGTGTTCTCGAAAAGGATGGCGCCGATGATCCGCTGCCCGTTAAAGCCATGGCTGGTAATCATGCGGGTGCGCATCTGGTGTACGATCGCGAACATCTCGTCTTCGTTCGACCAGGCGCCTTCCTTGATTCCGTAAAGAGCCAACGCCTTTGGCGTGCTGCCACCGCTTTGATCCAGCGCGGCAATGAAGCCGGGATGTGACTTCATCTTTTGCAGTTGTTGTTCGTTCAAGCCGATTGATTTCATAACGCCTCCTCAAATTTTCGATGTCGACGAATCAGGTTGTTGGTTGTAGGCACCTTCGGACCGTTGTCGGTGATCATTAGGAAACCCCCTGTTCCTGAAAAACCGAATCAGGCGACCTTAGTGCATCGGTCACAATTTCTTGAGCTTCCTGCACGATCGCGGCCAAATGACTTTGATCCTTGAAGCTCTCCGCATAGATCTTATAGATGTCCTCGGTGCCGGAAGGCCGGGCCGCGAACCAGCCATTTTCGGTCATAACCTTCAGCCCGCCGATGGGGGCGCCGTTACCTGGGGCGACGGTCAGTTTGGCTGTGATCGCGTCGCCGGCGAGATTACCAGTGGTAACTGCTGCGGGCGACAATTTTTGCAGCCGCGTTTTCTGATCCGGGGTCGCTGGCGCATCGATGCGCGTGTAGTATGGCGTACCGAACTCAGTTGTTAGTTCTTGATATAACTCGCCCGGGTCCTTGCCCATGCGCGCCGTGATCTCTGCGGCCAGTAGGTCCATGATTGGGCCGTCTTTGTCGGTCGTCCAGACGTTGCCGTCTTTCCTAAGAAAGCTTGCTCCCGCGCTTTCCTCGCCGCCAAAACAGAGCGAGCCATCGAACAATCCCGGCACGAACCACTTAAAGCCCACCGGCACTTCAAAAAGCGAGCGCCCCAGCTTACCTACCACACGATCAATCATGCTGCTGCTGACCAGGGTCTTACCTACCGCGACGTGAGCTGGCCAGTCAGGCCGATGCGTTAGCAGATAGCGTATGGCTACAGCCAGGTAGTGATTGGGATTCATCAACCCGGAGGAAGGCGTAACGATGCCGTGCCGGTCGGAGTCCGGATCGTTGGCGAAAGCGACGTCATACTGATTCTTGAGGTCCACGAGACGCGCCATAGCATACGGACTCGACGGATCCATGCGTATTTGGCCGTCGTGATCGACCGTCATGAACGAGAAAGTCGGGTCGATCGTTGGGTTCGCTACGGCGATGTCTAAGTGATAGATGGAGTTGATTGGCTCCCAGTACGGCGCGGCGGCACCACCAAGTGGATCTACACCCAGCTTCAGGCCAGAGCCGCGGATCGCGTCCATATCGATGACGTTTCTTAGATCCTCGACATAAGGCAGCACGAAATCTTCCTGGTGTGTTGTGTTAGCCTTGATGGCCGCAGCAAACGGAACGCGCTTGATGCCGCTCCCATCGCGCAACAGTTCATTGGCCCGGCGCTCAACCCATCGTGTTACGTCAGTATCAGCTGGCCCGCCATTAGGCGGGTTGTACTTGAAGCCTCCGTCCGCCGGCGGGTTGTGCGAAGGCGTGATAACAATGCCGTCGGCGAAGCCCTCTTTACGATTCCGGTTATAAACAAGGATAGCTCGCGAGATGACTGGCGTTGGTGTGAAGCCGTCGTCTTTCTGGATGATCGTCTCCACGTTGTTGGCCGCCAGTACCTCTAATGCGGTGCGTTGGGCCGGTCCGGACACCGCATGCGTGTCCTTACCCATGTAAAGTGGGCCATTGTATCCCCGGCTGCGCCGGTAATCACAAATCGCCTGAGTAATGGCCAGAATGTGGGATTCGGTAAATGACCCATGCAGCGGCGAACCTCGATGGCCGCTGGTGCCGAAGCTTACCAGCTGGTTCGGGTCTCCCAAGTCGGGGCGGCGTTCATAATATTCCTGGTCCAGCCGTGTTAGATCAACCAGCAGCTCTTTTGGAGCCGGCTTGCCTGCAAGTGGGGAAATTGGCATGTGTCTCAGTTCTGTCTCTGCCATTCGTCACCAGGAAACGGGACACGCCTTGGCGTTCCAGATGTCGGCCGCGTATTCCGCAATCGTTCGGTCGCTGGAAAATTTTCCGGAGCTAGCGACGTTTAAGATTGCCTTGCTCGACCATTCCGCCGGGTCGGCATACAGGTCGCATAGCTGCCGGTCTGCCTGTAGGTAGGACTTGAGGTCCGCCAGGTGCATGTAGTAGTCGCCGTGGGTCAGAAGCGTGTCCCGCAGCGGAGCAAAGATGCCAGGCTCATTGCGGCTGAAATGATCAGAGAAGATGAGGTCCAGTGCGGCGCGGGTCGCCTGGTCATTTTCATAATGCCACTGCGGCTTGTACCAACCGCGGCTGCCTGCCACCTGTTCGGTCGTCAGGCCGAAGAGAAAGAAATTTTCTTCGCCCGCTTCTTCTGCCATCTCGATAGTTGCACCATCGCGCGTGCCGATAGTCAACGCCCCGTTCATCATGAACTTCATGTTACTGGTGCCACTGGCTTCGTAACCGGCTGTCGAAATCTGATTGGAAACATCAGCAGCAGGAATCAGCCGCTCGGCCATCGAAACACAGTAGTCAGGCAGGAATAGAACCTTCAGCCGTCCGCGGACAATCGGATCCGCGTCGATAATACTGGCGAGGTTGTTGATAAACTTGATGATTACCTTGGCTAGTTGATAAGCGGGTGCGGCCTTGCCGGCAAAGAAGAAAGTTCGCGGCGTTACCTCAGAATTCGGGTTCTTACGCAGCCGATCATAAAGCACTACGATCCGAAGCGCGTTCAGCAATTGGCGCTTGTATTCATGGATACGCTTGATCTGGCAGTCGAAAATGCTGTCGGCGTCTACTGCTAGACCGCTAATCTGCTTGAGCCAATCGATAAATTGCACTTTGGCTTCGCGTTTAGCCTTGCGAAACGCCTGCTGTAATACCTGGTCACCGGCCAGTGGTTTAAGCTTGTTTAACTGACTGAGGTCGGTCACCCAGCCATCGCCGATCGCCTCGGTAATCGTGCGCGACAGCGCAGGATTTGACATCAGCAGCCAGCGGCGGGGAGTAACGCCGTTGGTCTTGTTGCTGAAACGCTCGGGATACAATTCGGCCAGGTCCTTGACGGTCATCGTGCGCAGCAATTGAGAATGGATGGCGGCGACACCGTTAGTGCTATGCGAGCCGACGATAGCAAGGTTGGCCATCCGAATTTTGCGTTCTGGACCCTCTTCCACAAGACTTATTCGCTGAATTCGTTCCTCATCTCCGGGAAAGCGTCTTCGGACCTCATCAATCAGGCGACGGTTGATTTCATAGATGATCTCCAAGTGACGCGGCAGCATCCGTTCAAACCAGATGACCGGCCATTTCTCAAGAGCTTCGGGCAGTAGGGTGTGATTGGTGTAGGCCAAAGTCCTTTGGGTAAGGTCCCAAGCCTCGTCCCAACCGAGATGTGCTTCGTCGAGCAAAATCCGCATCAATTCCGGAACCGCCATCGTTGGGTGCGTATCGTTGAGCTGAATAGCAACTTTGTCGGGTAGCGTGCGCCAGTCTGTGTTGGTCTTGCGGAAGCGACGGACAAGGTCCGCCAGTGAACTGGCAACGAGAAAATACTCCTGCACAAAGCGTAGTCCTTGTCCCTGGGCCGTGTGGTCATCGGGATACAGCACCCGGGTCAGTGATTCGGCCTGGAGTGTTTCGGCTAGCGCTCCGACGAAATCCCCGCTGCTGAATTCTTGAAAATTAAAATAATCGGATGCCGCTGCTTCCCAGAGCCGAAGGGTATTGATGGTCTTGCCACCATAACCGACCACGGGCCGATCGAACGGGACACCGATCAGACTGGATGCCTGGCCGAGGACAGCGCGTAAACTTCCGCCACTTAGCTTGAACGAGCAATTGAGTGGCACCTCTACTGTTTCATTTTGACGACGGACCTCCCAGGGGTCAGGACGACGTAACCAGTTGTCTGGAACTTCGTGTTGCCAGCCGTCCTGGATGGTTTGCTTGAACATACCGTATTGATAGCGGAGGCCATAACCCATGGCCGGAATTTCCATCGTAGCCATCGAATCGAGAAAACAGGCCGCCAGGCGCCCAAGTCCGCCGTTACCCAATCCAGCATCGGGCTCCTGTTCCAGCAACTCGTACCAATCAAGATTGTTTTCCTGGACGGCCCTTTTTGTGATGTCGTCAAGGAGAAGATTCGTGACATTGTTAGCCAGCGAACGACCTATGAGAAATTCCATCGAAAGGTAGTAAACGCGCTTGGGGTCGTTACGTTCATAGGTCTTCTCCGTTTGAATCCATCGTTGCGAAAGGACATCACGCACGGAGCGGGCGACGGCCTCGAAGCGCTCTCGAGCGCCGATCTCCGCCGCTTCCAAAACGTTGTCAAAGACGAGGTGGCGCTCATAAAGAGCATCGGTCGTTCCGGTAAGCCGAACCGGTCCGCAGCCGTATTGCTCAATTAACTTTGATCGCTCGTTGGATCCTGTTGGTCTTGCGGACACCGGTCTGCTTTCTGTTAACGTTTCCACAACAGTCGTTCCTTTCTAAGTTTCGATTTTCACGCGGAGATTCTGTTCTCTTCATGCGCCCGGGTTTGCCGCGATCCTGGGTCGAGAAGAACGATTCAGTGACTGCCTAGACATTGTCGCCTTCCGTCGAGCTTCTCCCTTTCGTCCCCGCACTCGCCTTGTCCCATTGCCAGCCGGTGATCTCAGGCATGTCATCGCCATACTTGGCAATATATTCCTTGTGTTCGAGTAACTTGTCGGAAATCGCTTGTTTGGCATACGCTGCGCGCGACCCTAGTTGCGGCAATCGATCAATGACATCGCCGAAAAGATGAAATCGATCGAGATCGTTTCTCACTACCATGTCAAACGGTGTGCTCGTGGTGCCTTCTTCTTTATAGCCGCGGACATGCAGGTTGTTGTGATTCGTACGCCGATAAGTTAGCCGATGAATCAGCCACGGATAGCCGTGGAAGGCGAAGACGATCGGCTTGTCTTTGGTGAATAGCGCATCGAAGTCTGGGTCCGATAGGCCATGCGGGTGCTCGCTCCGCGGTTGCAGTTTCATCAAGTTTACAACGTTGATGACGCGGATCTTCAGCGCCGGAAGATGCTGGCGGCAGAGATCTACCGCAGCCAGCGTTTCCAGCGTTGGTACGTCTCCGCAACAGGCCATCACAACGTCTGGTTCTGCTCCTTTGTCATTGCTCGCCCATTCCCAGATTGAAATCCCAGCCGTGCAATGTTTGACCGCCTGGTCCATCGTCAACCATTGAGGGGCTGGCTGTTTTCCTGCTACCACGACGTTGACATAATCGCGGCTGCGCAGGCAGTGATCGGTCACAGAAAGCAGCGTGTTCGCGTCCGGCGGAAGATAAACGCGGACGACCTCTGCTTTCTTGTTTACAACGTGATCGATGAACCCGGGGTCCTGATGGCTGAATCCATTGTGATCCTGCCGCCAGACGTGGGACGACAAGAGATAATTGAGCGAAGCGATCGGGCGCCGCCAAGGTATCTCGTGGCACACCTTCAGCCACTTCGCATGCTGATTGAACATCGAGTCGATGATGTGGATAAACGCCTCGTAGCAGGAAAAAAACCCGTGCCTGCCGGTTAACAGGTATCCTTCCAGCCATCCCTGGCACTGGTGTTCGCTGAGCATTTCCATCACCCTGCCGTCCGGGGCCAAATGGTCGTCGTACGGGTAGCGCTCCGCCATCCATGCGCGATTGGTGACTTCCATTGCATCCTGCCAGCGGTTTGAGTTGTTCTCGTCCGGACTAAACAAACGAAAGTTTCGACATTCCATGTTCAGCTTCATCGTGTCTCGCAGAAATTTCCCCATTAGGCGGGTAGACTCGGCCGTGATCGCGCCGGGCTTCGTCACATTTACGGCGTAATCACGGAAATCTGGAAGTCGCAAATCTCTGAGTAGAACGCCGCCGTTGGCGTGTGGATTGGCGCTCATGCGACGGTTGCCCTTCGGCGGCAAATCCGCGAGTTCGGGTTTCAATCGTCCGGTCTTGTCGAAGAGTTCCTCTGGCTCATAACTCTTCATCCATTTTTCGAGGATCTTTATGTGCGCCGGCTTCTCGTGCATCTCGCCCATCGGCACCTGGTGGCTTCGCCAGTAGTCCTCGGTCCGTTTGCCGTCAATCTCCTTCGGACAGGTCCATCCTTTGGGTGAACGGAGAATGATCATCGGCCAGAGCGGTCGTTTCATGACGCCGTTACGGCTGGCGTCAGCCTTGATACGGCGAATATCTTCAAGGATGTTGTCGAGCGTGGAAGCCATCAGTTGGTGCATCTTCTCCGGATCACTGCCCTCGACAAAGTGGGGCGTGTAGCCGTAGCCGCGGAAAAGCTGATCCAACTCTTCATGACTGATGCGGGCCAGCACACAAGGGTTGGCAATCTTGTACCCGTTGAGGTGCAGGATCGGGAGCACTACGCCGTCAGAGAGCGGATTGAGAAACTTGTTGGAGTGCCAGGAGGTCGCCAGCGGGCCGGTTTCCGCCTCACCGTCGCCGACCACACAGGCCACGATCAAGTCGGGATTGTCGTACGCAGCCCCGTACGCGTGCGAAATGGCGTAACCCAATTCGCCTCCTTCGTGAATGGATCCCGGAGTCTCGGGCGCCACATGGCTAGGGATGCCACCCGGGAACGAGAACTGGGTGAACAGCCGCTTCATTCCCTCTTCGTCCTGTGCGATGTTCGGATAGACCTCGGAGTAGGTCCCTTCCAGGTAGGCGTTGGCGACGATGCCGGGACCGCCGTGGCCGGGACCGATAATATAGATCATGTTGAGGTCCCGCTGCTTGATCATTCGATTCAAATGGGCATAGATGAAATTCAACCCAGGAGTGGTCCCCCAATGACCGAGCAGACGGGGTTTAACGTGTTCCTTCTTCAACGGCTTTTTCAGCAGAGGATTGTCATATAGATAGATCTGCCCCACCGAAAGGTAGTTCGCCGCCCGCCAGTAGGCGTCGATCTTGTCCAACTCGTTACGACTGAGCGGCGCGCTTTTAAGCGTCGAGCGAGCGGTTCCGTCGGCGGAGATTGCTCCACGGTTATTGACTGCCTTTTTGGAAGTGCGTAGGGCACGCTTGACGGTCGACTTGGCAGCGCCGCGATCAAAGCTTGCTGCGCTACGAGCTCCTTTTTTTATCTTAGTAGTACGTGTTATCATTTGATGTTCCTTTCACTGGGTGATGCCGCTTTGCCTCACTTGGGCTGAAGTTTGTCTAATTTGTTTCATCTATTGTTAAAGAGGATCGGATCTGTTCGTTTCCATGGCGCCAGTTGATCGACGAGCCGACCAACCGCCGAGTCTCGCGCATGATGGTCAAATCCTCACGCGTGGCGATAACCAGAATACGCGCCTTCGAGGCTGGCAGGCTGATGTCAGCGTCTGGCTTGCAAGTTTCGTTAGCGGCTGGGTCGAGCTCCAGACCTAAATACTTAAGCTTTTCGCAAACCCGTTTGCGGATTTCCGACGAACCTTCGCCTACACCCGCGGTAAACACCAAAGCATCGATCCCATCGAGCGTAGCCGCCATGGCCCCGATTGTTTTCACGATGCGATGGACATAAA
>DATBDI010000394.1:0-5643 GCA_036270025.1 Candidatus Udaeobacter sp.
TTAACACCGGCGGGAGATACAACCCGGGCACGGATACCTGGACAGCCACCAGCCTCACGGGCGCTCCTTCTGCTCGACAGCTTCACACAGCGGTGTGGGGAGACAATGAAATGATCATCTGGGGCGGCTATAATGGCAACGTTAATTTGAATACCGGCGGACGATACGACCCTGGCACTAACAGTTGGATACCCACTAGCACTAGCAACGCGCCAACGGACAGACGCGGGCACACGGCGGCCTGGACCGGCAGTGAAATGATTGTGTGGGGTGGCTATGGCGACACCGGGTTGAACACTGGCGGACGATACGATCCGGCCACTAACAATTGGATAGCCACGACCAACAACAACGCTCCAACGGCCAGGTTTGCGCACACGGCCGTATGGAGCGGCAATGAAATGATCATCTGGGGTGGAAACACTTTGAATACGGGCGGCAGCTACAATCCCAGCACGGATAGTTGGATAGCGACCAGCACCGCCACCGCGCCCACCGCCCGGAACGCTCACACAGCCGTGTGGACTCGCAGTGAAATGATCGTCTGGGGTGGATCCTTTTATGATTCTGGCAACCATTACTTGAACACTGGCGGCAGATATAACCCTGGCACGAATAGTTGGACAGCTACCAACACCACTGACGCACCCGCTGGCCGAGAATCTCACACGGTTGTCTGGACCGGCAGCGAGATGATCGTGTGGGGCGGTACTCTCTACCCCAACTATTTTAACACGGGCGGAAGATACTGCGCGCAATCTGGTCCGCCACCAACACCGACTCCAACATCTACAGCCAGCCCGACTGCAACGCCTACACCAACAGCTACACCTAGGCCAACGCCTACACCAAGAGCTCTGCCGACGCCGCGGCCGCGTGCTACTCCCGCGCCGAGGCCATAGGCGCTTGCTTACCAACGCGGATTGCGTGTTGAGTGATCGGTGAACAGTAGCTCCGGCATCACGATGCCGGCTACAAGTTCGGCGTCAGCCTTTTCTGTGAACTATCGCGCGGAGCGCCCGACCGGCCGCAGCTTTTTGCGAGAGTGGACTCGCGCGAAGGCGAATTCGTGGTTAATAGAAGCTCCATGAAAACCAGAAGTACCCCCAATGTGAGATCCATCGCGGTCGCCGCGGCGCTGCTGTGCCTTATCGCGGTTGCGCCGGCGCATGCCACTGCTGCGCAGTATCAGATTTATGACATCGGTGTGGTCAATGTTGGCGACGACGCTTCACAGGGGTTTGGCGTGTCGCATGGCGGAGTTGCTGTCGGCCGTTCGTTACATACCGGCGGGAGCGAGGCATTTACCTGGACCCTCATGGGCGGCATCGTTGGGCTGCCTAACCTCGCCGGTCGCAGCTTTGCCGTTTCCAATAGCGCCAATGACAATGGCGTTGCCGTGGGAACCGCCGCGACTACAGCGTTCGGCTCAGGCCGGTTACCGGTTATTTGGCAGAGCGGGGGTGTTTCGCAGCTGCCATTGCCGGCCGGCGAAACCCTCGGCGATGCGAATTCAGTGAACGCTTCAACTGTCGCGGTAGGCTCGGTCGACGCCGGAATCTCGCAGCGCGGAGTGATCTACGGCGGAGGCAGCGCGTCGATAATCACCCAAACGACAGCCACCGGATGCTTTTTCCTGACAGCGTTCGGTATAAATGATTCGGGCCGGATCGTGGGTCAGGGCATCGACCCGAACAACGCAGCACGCAACGTCGGGATCGCATATGACATCGGCCAGAGCATGGCCTTCGAGGTTGGCGCCTTGCCGGGATTGAACGGCGCGCTCGCTTTCGGTGTGAGTAACACCGGCTATGTAGTTGGCTCAAGCATGTTGAATCAAGGCTCAGGCTTGCCCTTTATCTGGTCTGATCAAAATGGGATGGTTGCCATTCCGCTCGCCACGGGCACGAGCCAAGGGTCCGCGCGCGGGGTGAACTCGAAGGGCTGGGTAGTGGGAAACGATTCATCCGCCTTTTCAATCCCGTTCCTTTACGATGGAACAACTACCTATCGCCTCGCCGATCTGATTCCTCCAAACTCGGGCTGGGACTTGTCGACGAACACTTCATCGTCGGCAGACGGCATTAGCGAGGACGGCGTGATCGTCGGCACCGGCGTTCACAATGGCGAGACGCATGCGTATGCGATGGTGCCAGTGACGCCTACTCCGACACCGACACCTACAGCTACAGCTACAGCTACAGCTACACCCACCTCCACGCCCCCAGCCACTCCCACATCTACACCCAGTCCAACAGCTACGGCTAGCCCGACAGCTACACCCAGAGTTACTCCTGTACCCAGGCCGCGCCCAACGCCGCGACCGCGCCCATAGACGATTGGGTAGCGCACGCGTCTCGCGTGCTGGCGATGGCGTCCTCGCTATCGCGGACTTCCGTGTGCGGTATCATTCTTCCCCGCGAGAAGATGTCCTCGACAAGATTGTTTCGGCGTAACGCCGAAACCAGCACGCGAGACGCGCGCGCTCCCCAGAACTTTCGGCGCGCCGGGCGGCCGCGGCCCTACCGAAATCGCATGTTCCTTTGCGAATCGACGTCTGGTAATCTACGCCCAGCATATCCATGGACGAACCACTGCACGAAGACCAGCATGCGCCGCTTAGTTACCACGGCGCATGGCGGATTGTCTTGCTCGTATTCCTGTTGTTCATCACCTGGCTAATTCTGCGCGCGCTCCAGCCCGTGATTCTGCTGTTCGCGCTGGTCTTTCTGCTCGCCATGGTTCTTAACCCGATCGTGGTTTGGCTGGAGAAACATCGCGTGCCGCGGTTTGCCGGTGTGATGCTCACTATCCTCGCGCTCATGGCAATCACGGCGACGATCATCCTGTTTGCGATTCCGCCGCTGAGCAGACAATTACAGGAGCTCGTCCGGAGCATGCCTGTGATGGCGCAAGGCATCCGTGTGCGGATTGAATCGCTCGCGCGGAATTACCCCGCACTTCGGGAAGCCTTGCCGCGCACTGAAGAGATCGCAGACAAAGTTGGCGGCGCTGCGGGAACCCTGGGCAACATTTTGCTACGATCGACGATTGGTATCGTCGGCGGCGTGGCCAGCGTGGTGCTTGCCCTTTTGTTACTTATCTTTGCGCTCGCCAATCCTCGACCACTGGTAGCCGGCTATCTGGCACTGACACCAGATCGGTACCGGGGCCAGGCTCGTCGCACCCTCGAGCGGCTTATGCGGCAAATGACCGCCTGGGCGCGCGGTGTCGCCATCAACGGCGTGATCACAGGCTTGTCCATTGGCATATTGCTTTGGCTCATCGGTGTCCAGCCGGCGCTCATCTTTGGCGTGTTCGGCTTTCTTGGCGAGTTCCTGCCAACGGTTGGCGCGTTCCTGGTTTCGATTCCCATTTTGCTGGTCGCGCTTAGCATGGGTGCGACAAAATTCTGGCTGGCGCTCCTGGTCATCATCGTTGTTTACCAGGTCGAGCTGAATCTTCTTGTGCCCGGTGTGCTCGGTAAAGAGATGCGATTGCATCCAGTTAACATCCTTTTCTTTACGCTCGCTACGGCAGAATTATTCGGGCTGCTCGGGGTTTTTCTAGCGGTGCCGGCAGCGGCGCTGGTCCAGATCGTCATTGATGAATTTTATTTGCAACCGCGCAAGCCCGATTACGTCGCGCTGGACCGGGAAGCTGCCGCGATCGTGGAAGGCGAACGGTAACAACGCGCCGCTCTGCCGAACGCTCGGCGTAGCGCGCCGAATCCATCAAATTGTTACCAATTTTAAGGATTTCCTTTACTTCTGCAATCCAGGCATGAGACATATTGCGATTTCATCTGCGCCTCCCAGCACAGCAAGACCTGGAGGAACTAACAACAATGCTAAAGAAAATACTCACTGCTTTCGTGATCCCGCTAATTGTGGTTTTTGGTCCACCTGCGACCGGCTGGACTAATTCCAGGGAAACCCTCGATGCCAACGGCCAGAGCGGCACGCTTCAGAAAATGATTGTCGAAAACGGAAGCGTCACCCTGGCTCTCGATCTGAACCGATTGAATGCAAGCGGAGGGACCAATGGAAAACTGGACAACATGCATTTCGCTTTGGCAGCCAATTCTTTCTTCAACATTCTGGTGTTTAACGATCTGCTGCGCGGCGCCGAGCAGGGCTCGATGGCGTTAATTCTGCAAAATTCTCCGGCGGCCGGGGTCACCGCCCTCGGCTATAGTCTTCCTCCGCCGTTGCGCGAATCGATCAATCAGCTCGTCGTAGAGAAACTCCCTTCAGGCGAGCCGTTCGATCTGGCCGTGCGCGACGCAAAAACAGGCTTCACGTTTTTCAACATTGAGGGACATGAATACGATTACGATGCGAAGGCGCAGTTACTGAGCATCACTGCGGGCAGATTGCTGATATCGAAGGAGTTTGCCAATGCCGCAGGCCACCCGTCAAATGCCGGCGCAGTCGCAGGAAAAATCTCCATCGGCGCAACGATGCAGCCGATCGAGATCAGGCAACTCGTTAACGGTGAAACGAAATCGGTGGCGATGCCCCCGTTAAACGGGGCAGCCGGTAGCCAAACGCCCCAACTGGTTCCTGGTCCCGATGTGATCGTTGGAGAACTGCCGCAGGTGCAGCAGTTCGGAAACGATACTGTAAATCATTTTGTCGGGCTGGGCGTGGCAACCACTTCCTGCAATAACGGCGCCGAGCCGCTCCACTGGTTCTCATTACCACAGACCGATCATCCGGTGATCCCGCAAAATTTCTATCGCATGAAGGGCGGGGCCGATAACAACGAGCGCTTCGAACAAATCGGGCAGTCGTGGTTGAAACATGCGTTCCTGGCATTGGAAAACAACGCCTGTAGTTTTGGCTGCAACACCAGCGGTTGCACCACAGGCTCCAACCTCTGCCCCGGTTGCTCCGATCCATACTCGGCTAGCTTAAATGCGAGCCAGAACGGAATCGGCTCACGCGCGTGGGTGAATCCATTTACGGGATCGTACCCGTCGTCGGCAAATAATCACAACGGGCACAGTCACACGGGTACATCGCACCGGGTCACAGTAGCGAGCAGCGATCTGAACCCGGCCCAGAATTCCGGCGCGACCTACTTTGCCGAAGCTCAGTACATCACCCCACATGAATACTCATGGTGCCAGCAGCATCCCGCGGAATGCAACATGTATAACAACGCATCCTACCACCAGTTCAATGTGAGCGGCAGCGGGGACAACTTCTCGTTTTCCGCTGTTGGTTCGACCGTGCGGATGCGGCCTGCCATCGTGGCCTGGTTCAACGCGGGCGCCTCAGGGAGCCAGGCTGAGCCCGATCCGGGAAACGATGGCATCTGGTTTATGGGCTACAAGGTCACTAGTCCCACGGTCGGAGTCTGGCACTACGAGTATGCTGTATATAATGAGAATCTCGATCGTGCCATTCAATCTTTCAGTGTGCCTTTGGGGTCTGGCGCGAACATTAGTAACATCGGCTTCCATGCACCGCCACAGGAACCCGCATGGGCAAACGACGGCACACAAAACAACCTCGGTTACAGCAGCACGCCGTGGGATGTTACACAGACAGCCGGTTCCATAACTTGGAGCACGGAAACCTTTACGCAGAACCAGAACGCGAACGCGATCCGCTGGGGCACGCTGTATAATTTCCG
>DATBDI010000395.1:0-3679 GCA_036270025.1 Candidatus Udaeobacter sp.
GAAGCTACCGCAGCAGTCGTGAGGGGCACGCGCGAGATCATGCCAAAACGGCGGCGCGGTGGCAAGCGGAGTCGCCTTCAGCAACGAAAATTTCAACGAGTTCGTGATCGCGCGCGCGTGATGAGCGACCACCGGTCCACACTTGGACGGATCGTCGTGCGTCGAACCGG
Organism: Candidatus Udaeobacter sp.; assembly: GCA_036270025.1. Lineage (GTDB taxonomy): Bacteria > Verrucomicrobiota > Verrucomicrobiia > Chthoniobacterales > UBA10450 > Udaeobacter. The sequence goes on from DATBDI010000395.1 coordinate 171, forward strand.
TGGCTAGAGTCTTGCGCGAATGTGGCGGAGCGCGTTCGATTGACCGGGATTAGCCGAACCGGCCGGTGATGTAGTCTTCGGTCTGTTTTTCGCCGGGGTTGGTGAAGATTTTCGCCGTTGTTCCGAATTCGATGAGGCGGCCAAGGTAAAAGAACGCGGTGAAATCGGAAACGCGGCCGGCCTGCTGCATGTTATGAGTCACGATCACGATTGTGTATTGCGATTTCAGCGAGTGGATCAGTTCCTCGATCTTCGCTGTGGCAATTGGGTCGAGCGCCGAGCACGGCTCATCCATCAACACGACGTCCGGTTCCACTGCCAGCGCGCGCGCGATGCATAAACGCTGTTGCTGGCCACCGGATAGCCCCATGGCGTTGGTATCGAGCCGGTCCTTCACTTCGTCCCATAACGCGGCTGAGCGCAGACTTTTTTCGACTGCCTCGTCAATGAGCGAACGTTTCTTTACTCCAGCGACGCGCAAACCGTACGCGATGTTTTCATAAATCGATTTTGGAAACGGGTTCGATTTTTGAAATACCATCCCGATGCGCCGGCGCAAATCGACAACGTCGAGTCCCGGCGTCTGGATATCGATGCCATCGACGTAAATCGCGCCCTGCGTGATGCGCGCGCCGTCAACGAGATCGTTCATGCGATTAATGCAACGCAGCAGAGTTGTTTTGCCGCAGCCGGAAGGACCGATGAAAGCCGTCACCGCGCGCGGCGGCATTTGCAGCGATACTCTGTGAAGAACTGGATGATCGCCGTAGGCGAAATCGACGTCCCGTACGTCGATCATTACCCGGGCAGTTTCCGCCTCCTTTGTTGCAGGTCGCGAGATCTGTGGAAGCGCTTCCTGTTGCGTGATCGGTGGCGCGTCCATGACGTTTACCATGACAGGCGTCTCCTTTGTCTTTCCCGCAGCACGATCGAGCCTAGCGCGATCACCATCACCAGCACCAGAAAAACGAATGCGGCTCCATACTGGACGCGTTCGGTGTATTCGTTCTGAGGAATTTTTGAGCTAACTACATAAATGTGGTACGGCAGCGCCATGACGCCCTGGAAAAAGAAATCGGTCCATTTAGTCACCTGCCAGGGCATTTCATCGCGCATGGCGTAAGCGGCCGTGAACATGATCGGCGCTGTTTCGCCTGCGACACGCGCAATGCCGAGAATGGACGAGGTCAAAATACCTGGCAGCGCGTACGGCAGAACGTTCTTATGAATGGTCTGCCACTTGGTCGCGCCAAGCGCCAGCGAACCTTCCCGCAAACCCTGCGGCACTGCGCGCAATGATTCTTCGCTGGCGGTGATGATTGCCGGCAGAATCATCAGACCAAGCGTGAACCAGCCGGAAATGAGCGAAACGTTCCAGCCAAAAAAGATCACGAACAATCCGAAACCGAAGAGACCGAAAACGATCGACGGAACGCCAGCGAGGTTCAAAATCGCTATTCGAATGAAGCGAATGAAATGGGTATCACGGCTGTATTCGCTCAGATAAATCGCGGCGCTGATCCCTATGATTAAGGCGAGGACCATCGACCCGATGACCAGCAGTACCGTGCCCACAATACACGGCCAGATTCCACCGGCGGAATAAGCGATGCTTGTCGCTTCGACTTTCTCTTTGTGCGTCTCCTGCCATTTCCGGAATTCCCGATCGCCCATTTCCATTTTCTTGCCGTTGTAATCGAACACGTAGAGCGTCTGCGGCGCTTCGGTAAGAAATTTTACGTTGATGAAAGGCGCGTGATTCGTGAACACCGTGCGGCTGCCTTTGATCGCGATGTCGAGAAAAATGTAGGTGGCGCAGGCCAGCACGAGATACGTGGCCAGACGAAACGCCCAGAACATCGCCCATTGAACGAAGCTACGACGGCGATGTGACGGCGCGGCGATCATTTGTCCTGTTGTAGCCGCGGGCGACGACCGCGGAAGGCTCGTGTGCGGCAGCATGGAAAGCGGCCGGGGTCAGCGCCCCCGGCTACAGCGCACGCGGAACCAAGATTTTTATTCGCTGATCTGTATTCTTGTGACATCGCGAATCCAATCCAGGTCTAACCGATGCTCATGCGGTAGCGCCTGACGAGCTTTTGGGCGCCATAGTTGATGAAGAGCGTGAGCCCGAACAGCACCAGGCCGACCATGAACAGCGCACGGTAATGAATGCTGCCACGGACCACCTCGCCCATTTCCTGCGCGATGATGCCCGTCATCGTGTGTACCGGCTGAAAAAACGCGCCGAGTCCCTGCGTGAAATCAGGAATGGCGATGCGGTTTCCAGCACACAGCAGCACCACCATCGTCTCGCCAATGACGCGGCCCAGCCCCAGCAAGATCGCGGAAACAATGCCCGATAGCGACGCCGGCACCAGCACGCGCATGATCGTCTGAAGCCGGTTCGCGCCCAGCGCGTACGAAGCTTCCTTGAACCCCCGCGGCACGTTGCGAAGCGCGTCTTCGGCCAGCGTAAAAATTGTCGGCACCGCCATGAGGGCAAGCAGACAACCCGCGGTAAAAACGTTAAGGCGCTCGGGAATTGGGAAGAATGGAACCCAACTCATGAAGGAAGTGCGTGAGAAAGCCCGTATTGTTTCTCCAAGCACGGCGATTCCGAAAAAACCGAGCACAACCGATGGAATTGCCGAGATGAATTCGATGTAAGGTTTGACCAGGCTCTTCTCAACAGGCGACGCGACTTCGCTGACGTAAATCGCGCCGGAAACCCCGAGCGGAACAGCAATCACCAGCGCGACGATCGAGACCATCAGCGAGCCGACGAACAACGGGATTATGCCGTACCAATCCTGCCAAAAGCTTGCAGTGAGCCAGCTCGTGCCAAACAGGAATGTAGTGAGAGCGCGATATGTTGGCACCGGTTTGTCCGGATTCCAATCGCGGAGCTTTTGCAGAGCTGCCGGAAGCTGTTGCAAATAATGTTGCGCGTCGGTTTTCCATTTCGCGAAGGATTGGCGCGCTTGCGCACTGCTCAACGGCGGCGGCTCGGCGAGCAGAGGTTCGATCTTGTTCTTCATTGGATCGATGATCTGTCCAAACGTGTTTTGCGCCGTGCGCAGCGTGGCCATTGCGGTCACAGGGTCCACCGGCGCCGCCGATGCGCGTTCGTCCCGCGCCTCATCGTCCGCCGTTTCCTCCGCAGACGTGCCGCTCGCTAGAAGCATTGCTTCACGCAGCGCTAGCGCTTGATCCGTCGCGTCCGACAACAGCGTGTTGAGCTGGTCGCCGGCATCGCTGAATCCAGTCGCAAATGCATCGAACTTTTCGAGAGTTGGGGAATCGGGCTGCGCGCCCGCTTCTTCGAGCCGAATATTGCTCAGTTGACGCGATAGCGCGGTGTAGTTCTCCGCCTGTGCGCGGATGATATCTACGTACTCCAGGCCAGCTCGCCGATAGAGCCGCAAGTTGGCCAGGTTTTGGCTGAAAAAGCCGGAGCCCTCACGAAAGAGAAAAATGGTGATCAACGCGAGCACCACGATGGCGAC
>DATBDI010000396.1:0-4789 GCA_036270025.1 Candidatus Udaeobacter sp.
ATGGCTGCGGCCGACGGCATTGACTATATTCAATCGCAAAGTGCGCAAAGCGTTTCCACCGTCACCGCGCGATTGAAGCTCAATTTCGATGCGAACAAGGCGCTTTCCGACATCAGCGCGCGCGTCAACGCCATCCGTAACAACCTTCCGCCCGAGGCGCAGCTGCCGGTCATCGCCATCCAGACGGCCGACTCGCAATTTGCTGCCGCCTACCTCAGCTTTACGTCCGATATCCTTCAGCCTAACGAAGTCACGGACTATCTCGTGCGGCTGGTGCAACCGCGATTAACAGCCGTCGGCGGCGTCCAGAAGGCCGACATTCTCGGCGGCCGTACTTTTGCGATGCGAATCTGGATGAAGCCTGACCGGATGGCGGCGCTCAACATCAGCCCAGCCCAGGTGCGCAACATGCTCGCGCGAAATAATTTTCTCTCGGCCGTCGGCAACACGAAAGGCTCGCTGCTTCAGGTCAACCTGACCGCGAACACCGACCTGCACACGGTGGATGATTTCAAAAAACTGGTCATTCGCCAGGAAAAAGGAAATCTCGTCAGGTTGAGCGACATCGCGGACGTCGAACTCGGCGCGGAAGATTACAACACCGAGGTGCGGTTCTCGGGACAGAAGGCAGTCTTCATGGGAATTTACGTTCTGCCGAATGCGAATGCGGTGGACGTGATCAGACGCGTTCGCGCGGAGATGGAGCAAATCCAAAGGGAACTGCCGGCCGGAATGAAAGGCGAAATCGCCTACGACGCCACGGCTTACATCAACGACGCCATCCACGAAGTCGTAAAGACGTTAATTGACACATTGCTCATCGTGATGGTCGTAATCTTTTTGTTCCTCGGCTCTTTCCGTTCGGTGGTGGTGCCGGTCGTCGCGATTCCAATTTCTCTGATCGGCGCACTGTTTCTCATGCAGCTGTTCGGGTTCAGCCTCAACCTGCTGACCCTACTGGCGATTGTGCTTTCCGTCGGATTGGTGGTCGACGATGCGATCGTCGTTGTCGAAAATGTCGAGCGACATTTGCGCGATGGCATGACGCGCATGAACGCGGCGCTCGTCGGCGCACGCGAATTGATCGGTCCCATCATAGCGATGACGATCACGCTCGCCGCGGTTTACGCGCCGATCGCGATGCAGGGAGGATTGACCGGCGCGCTTTTCCGCGAGTTTGCGCTGACTCTTGCCGGCGCAGTGTTCATTTCGGGAGTCGTTGCACTGACGCTTTCGCCGATGATGTCCGCACATCTTTTGCGCGCCGGCCACACCGATAAGGGATTCAGCGGGGTCGTCAATCGAACATTCGACCGCTTCCGGGAGTGGTACGGAAGCCATCTCGATCGCACGCTGCATGCGCGGCCCGCGGTTTACATTTTCTGGGGGGGGATTTCGCTTCTCGCCCTCTTGATGTTTGCGATGATCCCCAAAATGGCCACAAAGGAACTGGCGCCGAAGGAAGATCAGGGCGTAATTTTTGGCATCATTACCGCGCCAGCGAACGCGACCATCGACGACACAATCCGTTACGCGGATGCTGCCGGAAAAATCTTTCAGGACATCCCGGACACGCGGTTCACGTTTCAACTTACGTTCCCGGACAACGGATTCGGCGGAATGGTTTTGAAGCCGTGGGGCGTTCGCAAAACCCCGACCAAGGCCTACCTTCCGCAAATCCAGGCAAAACTGGGCGCGATTCCCGGGATCCAAATGTTTCCGATCATGCCGTCGGCGCTTCCCGGCGCTGATAATTTTCCAGTCAGCTTCGTGATCACCTCGACCGCCGACCAGGAACGCATTCTCGAATTCGCGAAACAGATTTTCGCGAAAGCCATGCAGGCGCATATTTTCCAATTTGGCGACATCGATACGAAAATCGATCAGCCTCAGGCGCAGATCAATTTCGATCACGATAAGGTCGCGGCGCTCGGTCTCGACATGCAGCAGGTGGGCGCCGATATCTCGGCCAGCATCGGCGGGAATTACGTCAATCGATTCAACATCGAAGGGCGCAGTTACAAAGTGATTCCGCAAATAAAGCGCGTCGATCGGTTGAATCCGGAGCAGTTGGAAAACATTTATGTCAGCGGGCCAAACAATCAGCTCATCCCCCTGAGCACCGTCGCGTCCATCAACCACAAAACCGTCGCGCGTTCGCTTAATCGAATGCAACAGCTCAACGCGGTCACCATCAGCGGCGTGCCGGCCGTTTCGCTCGATGCTGCGCTGAAATTTTTGGAGAACGAGGCGCGCAACGTTCTCCCCAAGGGTTACGTGCTCGATTACACGGGCGAATCGCGTCAGTTGCAGACCGAAGGCAGCAAGTTTCTCGGTGTGTTTTTCCTTTCGCTCGTGCTGATCTTTCTTGTCCTCGCGGCGCAGTTCAACAGCTTCCGTGACCCGTTCATTATTCTGTTGGGATCGGTTCCGCTCGCCATGTTCGGCGCGGGTCTCTTCATGTTTTTGAAAATACCATTCGGCGAATTCTTCACGGACAAATGGACCACGTCGTTCAACATCTACTCGCAAGTCGGTCTGGTTACGCTCGTTGGTCTCGTTTCGAAAAATGGAATCCTGATCGTTCAGTTCGCGAACCAGCTCCAACGGGACGGTTTGGACAAACTAGCCGCTGTCGCGCAGGCCGCGCGCATTCGTTTGCGTCCGATCATGATGACGAGCGTTGCAACTGTGGCCGGTCACTTTCCCCTCACGCTCGTGACTGGCGCCGGCGCTGCTGCGCGAAACTCAATCGGTCTCGTGCTCGTTGGTGGTATGACAATCGGAACGATTTTCACTCTCTTCATTGTGCCGTCGCTTTACATGCTCATTGCAAAGGAACATCACGAAAAATCCCTGATGGAACCGGATTTGGAGGGCGTCGCCGAAGATATCGATCTCACGCCGGAGTACGCGCCAGCGCTGACGCCGGATGGCAACGGAAACGGTTGGAAAAAGGCGTGACTTAACGTTTGCGGGTGCGCTCGTGCGCTGAGGAGAAAACGAAAGCCCCGGTGAGTTTCCCCACCGGGGCGGTTGATTTCTTCTCTTCGCGCTTTTTGCTTTGGCGCGTCTTATCTGCTGACTGGCCCAGCTTTCCCGAATTCGGCAAACTCTGTCGAGTTGCTTATCTTCGTGACGACCCACGGCTCAGGTCCAAGCGTAGCCGACGGCTGTTCTATGATGCCTCGGCCAATTGGCGTCGGCCCAAAGGCGATCGAGTGACCAGCCTTTGCAACAGTAATGAAGTTTTGGCCCCTGTTTTGGCAGAGGAAAAACCCTTCTTCACCCTGGAGCAAGCTTGCCAAGTCCAGGCCGCTGACCGGTACGTTGATTTGCAGTTTCATCGTTTGCTTTTTCCCTTTCTTTTTTGATGTTGAAGTGAAATTTCGCGCACCGCTCGATGAACGCCAGGTAACTTAGGTTGCCTTTTTAATTCGACCGATTGTTGAATGTTTCAGGAACGCGTTGCTGTCTAAGACTGAGACGACGAACGGCGGTTGCGCGAGAGCGGGGAGAGGACGTGCAGCGACTGAAGGGAAATCCCAAGGCTGGCAGCAAGCGGGAGTCGGTGATCGACCCGACGCTGGAGAAGCCTCTGCTCAGTTTGCACCGTGCCATGAACATTCGTTCGTTCTGGAAGGCCGTTCAGAAGTTGCTCTCCGCCGCGATGCCAAATCGAGTGATCGGCCTCACCCTGCAGCACAATCCGATTTTGCCGCTGATCGCGAGATGGACAAAACCGATGCCCAAGGGCTTTTTCGCTGCGGAACCTCTCCAGAGTTACGTCGCCAGAGGACCGCGCCAAAAGTTCGTGCGGATTGGCGACCTTTTCCCCAATCGACGCAGCTCCATAAAATCGGCCTTTTACCGCCGTTACATGGCACCTCACAAATGTGCGCATGGCATCTGCCTCTTTTTTTGGAAACGCCAGAGGCTTGTTTGTATGATTGCAATTATGCGCACTGCGGCCCAGGGCGCTTTGTCGGCGGCGGAGACGAAGTTGCTTCGGCAGCTTTACCCCCAGTTTCTCGCCGTCCTTCGCAGGCTCGAGTCGCTCGAACGCCAACGATCAGTGCTAGTTGGTCTGGAAGAGTTCGTGGGCCGGTTGCCTTTGCCGACGATTATTTTGCGGTGGGATCTAAGGTTGATTTATCAAAACAAAGCGGCGCGCGACTTCTGCGCCGTGTGGGAAAAAGGACCGGAGGAGGCGCGAATGACAAAGGCCCGGTCACCGGTTCCGTCTGACATCTTTGATCGATGCCGGGTGCTCAAACAACGATGGGCGCGCACCCGACGCGCGAACGCACTGCAAGTGGGCTGCGAAGAAGAACAGGTGCATCATCCGAGAAGGCCGCACTTGCGGGCGACGATTCACTTGAAGCAGCTCAAGTTGGCTGGTGTAGCGCGGCCACATTTTCTTATCCAGTGCGAAGATTTGCTCCGCCAAACTGCTTCGGGCGCCGCGCCAGGGAACTCCCGTTTGCCGCATTTAGCCCAACTTACGAGCCGCGAACAGGAAGTTGCCGGGCTTGTCTGCGACGGGCGGAGCAACCAGGAGATCGCGGAAAACGCCCGGTTGAGTGTGCCGATGGTGAAAAAGCATCTTCACGCGGTCTTCCGCAAGCTCGAAGTCCCCAGCCGCAGCCGGCTTATGACGCTGATGCGTTGAATCGCGCCGCGCGCAAAACTTAACCGCGGATGACGCGGATTGCACGGATAGCACGGCCGCCGCGGCGGCTTTGGTGCGCCGGAGGCTGGACTTCTTCCTTCCTCCTTCTAACTTTTG